>JALEXT010000131.1 GCA_022779845.1 Succinatimonas sp. | reverse complement strand
GGATTCGGTGGTTGATTACATTTTAAGTGAGATCCCTCACATGGGTGCCGGCTGGTGCCCTCCGGGAATTTTGGGCGTAGGTATCGGCGGTACCCCTGAAAAGTCCGCAATCTTGGCAAAGGAAGCCTTGAACGATCCTATCGATATTCAGGAATTGATTGCACGCGGACCGGTTACCGCCGAGGAAAAACTGCGTGTTGAACTTTACGATAAGATCAATCGTTTGGGTATAGGTGCTCAGGGATTGGGCGGATTGACAACCGTGCTGGACGTCAAGGTAAAGACCTACCCGTGCCACGCGGTTTCCAAAGCCACTACCATAATTCCAAATTGTGCCGCTACCCGTCACATCGATTTCGTTTTGGACGGTTCAGGTCCTGCTGAATTCGTGCCTCCTTCAATTGACAGTTATCCTGATATTAAGATCGGCGGAAACAATGCCGACGTCAAACGCGTCAATCTTGATACTTTAACCAAAGAAGAGATGGCTACCTGGAAGATGGGTGAAACTTTACTCCTGTCAGGAACCATCCTCACCGGACGTGATGCAGCCCACAAGCGCATTTGTGATCTCATCAAGGAAGGCAAGCCTTTGCCTGACGGTGTAGATTTCCATAAGAAATTTATTTACTACGTCGGACCGGTTCCCGCTGTAGGTGACGAAGTGGTTGGTCCTGCTGGTCCTACTACTTCAACCCGTATGGATAAGTTTGTCGAAACCATGTTGTCTGAAACCGGCTTATACGGAATGATAGGTAAATCAGAACGCGGACCTGAGGCTATTGCTTCTATTAAGAAACATAAGGCTGTTTATCTCATGGCTACCGGCGGTGCTGCTTATCTGGTATCTAAGGCTATCAAGGCTGCTAAGGTTTTGGCCTTTGAAGATCTCGGAATGGAAGCCATTCGCGAGTACAAGATAGTCGATATGCCGGTAACTGTGGCAGTTGATTCAGAAGGCAACAGCATTCATCATATCGGTCCAAAGGTTTGGTCTGAAAAAATCAAAGAGATCAATTTTAAATATATCTGATTTTTTTGATTGATTAAGCCCCTCCTAAGTGAGGGGTTTTTTATGCCCGCAATACATATGCATAAAGTAAACAGCAAACATTGCAGTTTAAAGTGAAGAAGGATACGTGCCACCACTGACAGAAGGGCAATGCTAAATTGAAAATTACGGAAAATTATAATTTTATGCACACGGAATAAACGAAGGAGGAAAGCCCAAGGGTGAATCTGCCGTATACGACTCCTTGAACCAAAGTGTTCAAGATAGGCATCAGCTGAAACCGTCAGGTGTTCCGCAATATACGCGGACAAAACGCACAGGCAACAGTAAGACACCAAGTCAACTGTAATATCGGCTCAGGGTGAAAACAGCTGGATATCACCCTAGGGTTAGCTTCAGAACAATTGCTTGTTCTGACAAGAAAGGTATCAAAAAAGAGCCGAATATGCAATTAAAAAAAATAAAAAAGCAACCTGAGTTCAAAAAAAATTGTAATGATTTTAAGATGATGAGAACTTTTGAAAAAAAAAGTGACGTGAAATAAAGAACTGAAGTTAACTTTACTTATGATGTACAAATGCTAGGTATGCCAGTCCTTTCTTTAGAAGAAAAAACAGGAAAATTCTACCTTTGCTTGGCGGCCAATTGTACTTGCATTTTGACTATGACAAATTCCGTAAAAATTGTGACAACTTTCATTACAACAATCGTTGGCTGTTTACTTAGTCAGCTTAAAGTTCTTATATGCTGTTGACCGTTAACATCAGTCCAGTTTTCAGGAGTTTTGCCTTGCAGGATATAACTGAATGACAGTATGGCCGAGATGATTTCAAAGAGTTCTTCGGGGATCGCGTCTCCTTCTTTGTATTTAGCAAGCTCATCAGTCAGGCGACGATCTTTATGGATATAGATCCCTTCTTGTTTGGCCATCGCTAGGATGGCTTCTGCTCTTTCGTCCGTTCCAACCGCGCTTAAAACAGGTGAAGCAGTTTCATCACGATAACTTAAAGCTACTGCTTTTTTATTTTGTTCTTCCATATATCTACCTGCTTGATTGCCACAGATATTAGCACTTAAAAAATAAAACGGGGCCTTTGCCCCGTTGAAATATAAAGATGCTGGCTAAAATCAGATCTTTTCAGGAACCATTGCGATATGACCGCAAGGGCATTCCTGAGCACAAACACCGCAGCCTTTGCAGTAGTCATAGTTGAACTCATATCCTTTGCCGGGACCGAGTTTGACGATGGCACTGTCAGGGCAGACACCGTAGCAGTTGTCGCATTCCATGCAGTTACCGCAGGATAAGCAACGGCGTGCCTCAAAGATGGCGTTTTCTTCGGTGAGACCGTGTTGGACTTCATCGAAGGTATTGGTACGACGTGCAACTTCAAGTTCAGGACGTACAGTCTTGGGAGCTTCTGAGTAGTACCAAGGGTGCATATCCTCAAATTTGGCATCTTCGTGTTTGGCCTGCTTCTTGTAAACAGCACCCTTGAGGAAGCTGTTAACGGCACGAGCAGCATTCTTACCCATACCGATGGCGTGAGTAAC
>JALEXT010000113.1 GCA_022779845.1 Succinatimonas sp. | reverse complement strand
TTGAGCAATGCACGGTAACGCTCTTCATGAGCTTTCTCGATGGCGGCAACACCTCTGAATTTGGCAGCAAGCTCGGGAAAGCCCTCTTCTTCAGCTTCTTTTGCCATACGATCGTACATGTCGGTCCATTCAAAATTCTCTCCGCCTGCAGCAGCTTCTAAATTCTGCTCAGTATTGCCAATACCCGAGAGTTCTTTGAACCACATTTTTGCATGTTCTTTTTCATTGTCCGCAGTCTTTAAGAACAATGAGGCGATCTGCTCATAGCCTTCTTTTTTGGCTACCGATGCAAAATAAGTATACTTGTTACGAGCCTGTGATTCGCCGGCGAAAGCTTCCTGAAGATTTTTCTCGGTTTTGGTTCCGGCGTATTTACTTGCGGGAGCTTCATCTGAGACAAATACTCCCTCTTTTTTGCACTGAGGACAGATCTTCGGAGCTTCGTCGTCGACTGTGGTATAACCGCACACTTTGCATGTAAATGTAGGCATAATATTTCCTCTTTCCTAAAGAATTATAAGTAATTGTTACTGATAATAATACTTCTAATTTTATAAAAAGCAATTATCCTGAGGTTTTTTTTCAACAAAATAAAAAAGTCCTTCAGTAAGAAGAAGGACTTTTAAAAGGCGTTCAAGTAAATTTTACTTAGTTTCGGGCGGAACCAAACCTACTTGCAGATCCTCAGCCGTATAAATGTGTTTGCCGTCGACGAAAACCTTGCCGTCGGCTATACCCATGATAAGTTTTCCGCGTTCAATAATACGTTTAAAATCAATTTGATAGGTGACAAGTTTGCAATTATCCAGCACTTCTCCTTTAAATTTCACCTTATTAACGCCCAAGGCTCGTCCTTTTCCCGGGCCCCCGCGCCAACCGAGGAAGAAACCCACAAGTTGCCACATGGCATCGAGACCAAGACAACCTGGCATTACAGGATCTCCTGGAAAATGACATTTAAAGAACCATAAATCTGGATTGATGTCCATTTCCGCCTTCACATAACCCAATCCGTGCTCACCGCCTTCGTTTTGAATATCGGTGATGCGATCGAACATCAGCATATTGGGTGCCGGCAGTTGGCTGTTGCCTTTTCCGAAAAGTTCGCCGCGGCTGCATGCAAGCAGTTCTTCTTTGCCAAAAGAGTGGATCCCGCGTTCAAGCAGTGAAGCCATGATTGTTCCTCTGATTTTATGTGTAGATTTTTTAGTTAAAATTTTTTTTCAAACATTTTATTTTGCCGTGATATACGGAAGCTAAAACTCTCAACGGGCTCCGAAAACTACAATGGTCTTGCCATGAGCTGTGATCAAATGATCTTCTTCCATCATTTTTAAAATCCTGCCTACAGTCTCACGTGAGCATCCGACTATCTGACCTATCTCCTGACGGGTTATTTTTATCTGCATGCCGTCAGGATGCGTCATGGCTTCTGGTTGGTGAGCCAAGGTCATAAGCGTATTGGCAATGCGTCCTTGAACGTCCATAAACGCCAGATCGCTTACTTTGCTTGAAGTTATTTGCAGGCGATGAGACAGTTGCGATGCCAAACGCATCAGGATCTCAGGGTTTACCTGAACCAACTGACGGAATTTGCTGTAAGAAACTTCCGCAATTTCACATTGAGTTTTAGCTTTTACATAAGCAGTTCTGGTCGGGTTGGCACTTTGATCAAAAAGTCCGACTTCACCTATGAAATCACCTTGGTTCAAATAGGTAAGGATCATCTCATGACCGTCACCGTCGCCATCCTTTATTAAAACCACTACTGAGCCTTTGGCAATGTAGTAAAGGGTTTCCGCTTTTTCACCTGCATGAATGATGGTGGTTTTGGCGGGGTGTTTACGAATGTGGCACTGGCTTAAAAACCAGCTTATGGTTGTATCCTGTTGAGGTTTTAAAATTGGGGGCATTTTCAATAATTCTTTAAATATATTGCTTCATCTAAGGCAGATATTTGTCTTATATTGCAAAGATGATAACAGAAATAACCGTATAAGATGCAATTCTCGGCAAGAGTCAGAGTTTTTTTCATCTGATCAATCAGGAAATTTATGTATGCATTTGTGTTTTTTTCGTGTCTGAAATTACGCAAACAGGCGTGTGACGGTGCAAGATTTTCATATTTAATGCAATGTAAGGCCATATTG
>JALEXT010000047.1 GCA_022779845.1 Succinatimonas sp. | reverse complement strand
AAGGATCTACACAGATCATTTCAAGATTGTCTTCGTTGTGCTTTATACCTATAAGCGGAACATGCGGAAAAACCTGATATTTGGTGTTAAGCGAGGCAGAGTTGCCGTTTGCAAAGACTCGGGAGGTAAAGTTTAAGGTTTTTGCGTGGATGAGATCCGGCAGTTGCAAGTGAAAATGACCGCGTCCGTCCTTTCCTAAAATGATTTCGCTCAAATCCTGTTGCCAGTTTTCTTCATTTGACACTTGCTCTGAAGGTCCGAAAGTATAGGACGATAAAATACCGTCTCTAAATGGGTGAGGATCGTTAACCGTGAAGCAGGATGCATCGGCACTAAGCCCCTGCGCAGCTGCTCCGTAATTATACGAAGCCTGAATGCTTAAATTGATTTTTTCTCCGAAAGCAAAGCTGTTCTTGCCGCTTTCGTCTCGTATCGAAAGTTCCTGCGGAGTGTAATTGCTTATAAGGATAGTATTCTGACTTAACTGTCTGTTGCCCAGGTAACTTTCTGCAAACCACGTCCCGAAAGGTCCTTGTTCGGGGATAAGAAAATCTGCTTCAAAAAAACCGCTTCCCTTGGCCTTTAAGGTTTTGCTTGACCAAACGGCACCGTCGCTTCGGCGTAACTTTACAATCAGGGCATCAAGCTTTGCTGCCTGCAACTTGTGATCTCGTACCAGCGCGGTAAAGTGTACGCTCTCTCCTCCTTTGGCGATCCCGCGGTCAAAAAATCCCATCACTCTGAGATCGGTTGGTTCCCTAAAAGGTAATGAGCGATCTTCATTGCCGGTGAGAGCCTGCAGTGAAAGATCCGCCTGACCTTCAAGAGGCAGCATAAAGAAGTCGTTACCGTGTGATACTGCAATTGCCGCAGGGCGCGAGGCATCTTTACCCTTGACGGCATCATACGGTACGGTAGCAAAACCGTCTGCGTCGGTACGATCTTTATACAGTTCGAAATTGCCGCGACTTAACAAGGTTATTTGAGCTCCGGGAACGGGATTGGCACTTTTTAAACTGCGCACGGTTATTTTTATCGAGTTGTCGCTGCGGTATGCGGTTACGCCCAAATCGCTTACTACGATAAGACGAGACAGAGTGCGATCTGGAAAATCCTGAGCATTTTCGTCATTTAGCAAACTGTCCGATACCGTGAGCAGATAAACTCCGTCATCGGGAGTTTTTCCGCATAAGGAAGCAAAGTCCACTGCTGTTGCAATGCTTTCGTTGCGCTTTCCCATGGTATTTATGTTTTGCTCGGCAAGCTTTCTGGCATGATTGCGCACAAGCGGCCAAAGTTCCCAGTTTTGCAGATTGTCACTTAGGAGATGATCGGCAAATTCTGAGTCCAAAAGGGTGTTTTTTTCTATGTAATAAAGCGTTGCTTTGATATTAGGAATATTGACCGAGGTAACGTATACCGTTGAATCAGTTACTGACTTTGGCAACAGCGTTCCTGGCTCAAGCTCCAAATGCGGTCTGACATCGCTTAAAGTGATCTTTTTTACCTCATCCTGTCTAAGTTCAAAACCGTTTGCAGAAAGCAGGCCTTTTTTAAAGTGCAGACTGTACTCTTCGCCGCCTTTTAGCCCGGAGACACATAAGCTACGTTCGCGGGCAAAGGGCAATAATCCTTCTATCTTTTTACCGTTTTTATCCAGTACCTCAAGGTAAGCTTTAAGATCTCCTGTTTTTGGAGAATTTTCCATCTCGTCGTTTAATACGGCGCAGACAGTGGATCCTGAAGAAAACTTTTCTTCGTTAAGACTTTTAACGATGAGAGGTGAATTGGCAGCGGCGGTTTGCCCAGCCGTTGCGATATTGCCTGATAAAAGTGTTCCTAGGCTCATAAAGAGCAACACTTTACCAAGTGTGCTGCTAAGTTTGTGCAAAGAAGTGATTAAGAGTGTTTTGCCAGGGCCGTGACTTGAGTTTTGCATTTTTTTCATTTCAGAACACCTTTTAAAAAAGCGCGCCGCAGTACTTTCAAAGTTGCCTGAGCACACACCAAGCAAAGTAATCACAGACGGAACGTACAATCGTTCATTTTACATTTACTAATAAATAAAAGCTTATAAATCAAAGCGTAATTTATCGTAAAGAAATTAAAATTTTTTTAAGACACACTTCATTTTAACCGTAAGAAAGAAATTTGTATGATAAAAAAAGGAAATGAGGAAATATAAAATTCTTTTTGTGCAAAAGATCAAAAAAAGGCCGTAAAACGGCCTTTACACGTGCTGAAAATCAAACTGATCACTGATGATTCTGGACGTTTTTAAGTCCGAGGAAAGGGGCTTTGTCGCCTAGTTCTTCTTCGATGCGTATGAGTTCGTTATATTTGGCAACGCGATCGGATCTGCTCATGGAGCCGGTTTTGATTTGACCGCAGGCAGTTCCTACGGCAAGATGGGCAATGGTGGTATCTTCAGTTTCTCCGGAGCGGTGCGAAACAATGGCGGTATAACCTGCATCTTTGGCCATCTTTATGGCATCCAAAGTCTCGGTAAGCGATCCTATCTGATTGAATTTAATCAAAATAGAATTAGCAACCTTTTTTTCAATGCCCTCTTTTAAAAGTTTGGTGTTGGTCACGAAAAGATCATCGCCTACCAGCTGAATTTTCTTTCCCAAAACGTCGGTAAGATGTTTAAAGCCTTTCCAATCATTTTCGGCCTGACCGTCCTCAATTGAGATGATGGGGTACTGGTTGCACAGATCTTCAAGATAAGCGGTGAATCCTGCTGAGTCAAAGCTCTTGTTTTCACCTTTTAATTCGTATCTGCCGCTTTCTTCATCGTAGAATTCCGAGGAAGCGCAGTCCATGGCCAAAGTTATGTCTTTGCCGAATTTGTAACCTGCTTTTTCCACGGCTTCTTCAATGCAGGCAAAAGCTTCCGCGTTTGATTTCAGATCAGGAGCAAAACCGCCTTCGTCACCGACTCCTGAGGCATGACCTTTGGCTTTCAGGACTTTTTGCAGGCTGTGAAAGACCTCGGCACCCATACGCAGAGCCTCGGTAAGCGTGTGTGCTCCCACAGGCTGGATCATGAATTCCTGAATATCGACATTGTTTTGAGCGTGGGCACCGCCGTTTAAGATGTTCATCATGGGAAGCGGCATCGAATACACTCCGGGGGTACCGTTAAGCTCGGCTATCCAGGCATAAAGCGGGAGTTTTCTGCTTGCAGCTTCTGCTTTGGCGGCAGCTAAAGATACTGCCAAAATGGCATTTGCACCCAAAGAGGATTTGTTTTCGGTTCCGTCCAAAGCGATCATCGCTTCGTCAAGTGCGCGCTGGCAGGCTGCGTCCATACCGACGACTTTGGCTGCGATTTTGTCATTGATGTTGGCAACTGCTTTTAAAACCCCTTTGCCACCGAAACGTTTGGGATCACCGTCGCGCAATTCGAGCGCTTCACGGATGCCGGTGGATGCACCGGAGGGAGCGGCAGCACGTCCGAAAGAACCGTCTTCTAATATGACATCGGCTTCAACGGTGGGATTTCCGCGTGAATCGATAATTTCGCGACCTTTAACTTTAACGATTTTTGCCATTTTGATTGTCTCCCTCAAGGTAGAAACGTCTGTGAAAAAAAAGCGGCGGTCTTGGCCGCCACGAAATTGAGATTTCTCTTGATTTCAATCATACAAAAATAGTTAGCATAAGACAACTATTTTTGTTAGCTGTAGCTAATTTAATAAATAATTTATTGAAAAATAAAATTTTTTATTTATAAAAATCTTTTGACGCGTATTAATGAGCTTTTGCTCTTGAAAAAAATTTTGTCAGTCACCATGTAGCAAAACAGCTTGAAGCACATATTCTGCTTCATTTGAAATTTTGGAGAAATTCAACAATGACTGCTACCGTTCACGGCTTTCAGACTCAGGTTGCCAAGCTTTTGGATCTTTTGGCCAATTCACTTTATTCAAACCGCGAAGTTTTTTTGCGTGAGCTTGTATCCAACGCCTCAGACGCCATAGATAAGTTGCATTTCCTCTCCCTGACTAATCAGGATCTCATCAAGGATGATCCTGAATTTAAGATCACCGTAAAAGCGGATAAAGACGCCAAAACTCTGACCATTACCGATAACGGTATAGGTATGACCCTTGATGAAGCTAACAGCCATCTTGGTACCATTGCAGAATCAGGCACCGAGAGCTTCATGAAGAATCTGACCGGGGATGCCCAGAAGGATTCGCAGCTCATCGGTCAGTTCGGTGTGGGCTTTTATTCGTCTTTCATCGTGGCCGATCGCGT
>JALEXT010000025.1 GCA_022779845.1 Succinatimonas sp. | reverse complement strand
TTTTCAAAAAAACAAGGCAGTTAATCAAAATCTCTCGCGGTCGTACTTGGAAATTTTTCGGCGGAGTCAATCCTCCCGAGCTCAAATATGCCTCCGAAGATGCTATTGAAGAATTAAAACTGCCGTCGCTTATCACCTTGCCCTCGGACAGACACGTAGGCAACGGCGGAAGTATTTTGGTTAAAGCAGGAGATTATGTAAAACGAGGTCAGCCTTTGACCGTTCCAGGGCCCCAAAGGCTGGTTCCTTTACATGCCAGTACCTCAGGAACAGTACTTTCAGTGTCCCCGCAAATACTTCCTCATCCGTCGGGATTTACCGGCAATTGCATTACCATCCGCCCGGACGGTCTTGATGAAACCGTCGCCCCAAATCCGCTTGCTTCATGGCAGGATGTACCGCCTCAAACGATCCTGGACCATATTAGGGAAATGGGAATTGAAGGTCTGGGCGGTGCCCTGTTTCAAACGGCCGCCAAATTGGGATCTGCTTTGTCATCAGAACATAAAGGTTGCAATGTTTTCATAGTCAACGGATGCGAATGCGAACCAGGGTTATCCTGTGACGATCGTCTTATGCGTGAAAATGCAGAAGAAATCGCACAGGGGATCAGCATAGTACAAAGTATATTGCACCCCAAAATTACCATAATCGCCATAGAAGAAAACAAGCCGCAGGCGATCAAGGCAATGACGGAGGCAACACGCGGACTGGCTTTGGTTCGTTCTCTTAAGGTACGCTATCCTCAGGGATCAGCGCGCAGCCTTATCAAAGCGGTAACCGGCATTGAAATTCCCTACAGTGAACACACCTCACAGGCAGGCGTAGTGGTTGACAACGTCGCTACCGTACATGCTATCAAGCGTGCTGTGATTGACGGATTGCCTTTGACCGAAAGAGTGATCACGATGCTGGGTGCATCTTTGGGCAGGCACGGCAACGTCAGAGTGCGTCTTGGAACCTCGGTGCGTTTTTTATTGTCAAACTTTAAGCTCACCCCGGAATTCCACCAGCGCATCATTATGGGAGGTCCGATGATGGGATTCGCTCTTCCTTCGATAGATGTTCCGATAACGAAGGCCACGGCCTGCATTTTGGCCCCCGGTAACGATGAAATTCCGTACAGCGAACCGCCTGAGCACTGTATACGTTGCGGCCGCTGTGCTAGAGTATGCCCGTCAAAATTAGTACCTTACCAGATGTATGCGTATTCCCGTGCAGGGGATCACGCCCATGCGGCAAAATGCGGTATAGCAGATTGCGTATTGTGCGGATGTTGCAGTTTTACCTGTCCAAGCCGCATAAATCTGACCGTCCAATTCAGACGCGAACAGGCTTTGCAGGATATTATCAGCGAAACGGAAAAACGCAATAACAGAGCCCGTAATGCAGCTATCGAACACGAAAAACGCGAAGCAGAGCGTAAAAAGCGTTTGGCAGAGAAAAAAGCGGCAGCTTTGGCCAGACTTAAACAAAACAGTCAGACGGAAAATGCAAATAAAGTACTGCCAAGCACTGAAAGCGCGGATCTTGCGGCAAAAAAAGCCCTTGCTTTGAAAGCTGCAAAGGAGAGAGCTTTAAAACGAAAAGCTGAATTACAGGCTTTGGAGTCTCAAAAAAATCATGCGCCACAGTCTGAAAATAACACTGAAATAAAAGCAGGCGACAGTAATTTTTCTGCAAATGAAAAAACCGTATTGCAAGCAGTAAAGCTTCCTCAGGCTTTGAAACGAGACGGTGCAAAAATAAAAATTCAGCATCTTGATATGTGGAATGCTCCTGAGCATCAGGAAAAGGTTTTAAAGATTGTAGGAGATCCCGCAACAGATCATACTCCGCAGCAGGAGCTTGCTCCGGCAGTCAAACATTTGCAAATGCCGCATGATCAAGGACATGTCGAGCAGGCAAATAAAATTGCTGCCGTACCCAAAAAATTAAGAAAAATGACCTCCGGAAACTGATAAGACATGAATATAAAGATCACCGAACAAGCCCAAAGACAAAATTTGGGTATTGAAGCTGCACCGCATCTGCATGCTCGCATGAACACACGAAGCATCATGTTGCTTACTGCCGCCGCATTGCTTCCTGCTTTTGGATGCATGCTTTTTTTCAGCGGATTTGGCCTGTTATGGCAATTACTCATCACGCTTACTACTGCAGCCGTGTGCGAAGCATCCGTAGCCTTTCTGCGCGGACAAAAAATCATACGTGCTTTGACAGACGGCTCCATGATCGTAACCTGCCTGATCCTTACCATGAGCCTGCCGCAACTTTTACCTTGGTATTTAAGTTGCGCCGCAACTTTATTTTGCTTTCTTTTGGTTAAGGCAGCCTTCGGCGGATTGGGTATGAACATTTTCAACCCGGCAATGGCAGGCTTTATTTTTCTGTTTGTCTCCGCTCCGAATTTTATGTTCGAAACCTGGGTATCTCCTCATCCGCAGGCTTTGTCAGTGATCGATGCACAATCAAGTTTCGACGTGATTTTTAACAACGGCAATCCGACGATGCTGCGCGACAAGTTAAAACAAATTTCCGCTCCTAGGCCGGACGCTTTTTCCGGAGCTACGTGGCTTGACAGCGTCAAAACTGCTCGTAAGGCAGGAGGACACATCCAAACTGATGCCGTAGATTTTTCATCAGAACATTATGAAGGGTACGCTGCATTGGCTCTGGCCGTTGCATTAGGCGGAATAGTACTGATGATTCTGCGTATTGTTTTTATACGCATGGTCCTAAGCTTTTTCATTGCCATAATAATTTTTTCATTGTGTTTTCATTACTTATGGCCGGATCTGTTTTTACCGCCGCTGCATCAGTTGCTCTTTGGCGGTACCGTACTTGCCGGTTTCTTTATCATAACTGATCCGGTCACCAACGCCGGTACTGCTCGCGGTCGTATCGTCTTTGCCGTACTTACGGCATTTCTCATCGTCCTGATAAGAGCTTTGGGATCCTATTCTGATGCCGTGGCTTTCTCCGTATTACTAGCCAATGCCGCAGCTCCGCTTATAGACGTACTGACCAAACGTCGTCCTTTCGGTGTTAATTATAAAAAGGGAAGCCTTGACTGATGGATACTTCTAATACTGAAGAAAAAGATAAGCAAAACATCGATGCACAAAGACAGAAATCTCCGTGGTTACGGGCTTTTGCCGCAGGACTGTCTCTTGC
The DNA here is from genome assembly GCA_022779845.1 of Succinatimonas sp. Classification (GTDB taxonomy): domain Bacteria; phylum Pseudomonadota; class Gammaproteobacteria; order Enterobacterales; family Succinivibrionaceae; genus Succinivibrio. The sequence goes on along the minus strand of JALEXT010000025.1, from coordinate 4,401 downwards.
TGTCATTACGGCACTTTGCATGCTTCTCATCGTAAAATCGGATGAAGTCACCCGCGATCTTATAGAATATAATCAGAATGAAGCAAAGATCATGAAAGTAGCCGGTACCTTAATGCCGGACGTCGTAAAAGAAAGCTCTGAAGTAAAATGTGCGCTTTTTAGCGACAGGCGCATAGGTAAAAACATGCACCTGTATACTTTTTTAAAAGCAAACAGTGTGCAGGGATACCTTATGACATACTCGACCGACAAGGGGTATGCTGCCCCGTTGATCTTAATCGGCGCTTTCACACCTGACAAAACCCTCATAAAGAACGATGTGCTGATCTCTAACGAGACCCCGGGCCTTGGTGACAAAGTAATGCGACGCAACAGCTCTTTTATGGATATGTTCAACGGTAAAAAATCTGAAGATGCCGTTTGGGACGTAAAAAAATTCAACGGAGATTTTGACTACATCACAGGTTCTACCGTAACGTCCCGAGCAGTGGTAATGGCAACCAAAGAAGCTCTCGACACCATAAAAGATCTGAATTTACAAGAATTTAAGGAGTGCAGATAATGCATACCGTAGAAGGGATCAAACAACCTGCGTTAAATAAAAAAGATCCTTTAATCAAAGTATTTATCCGCGGTTTATGGAGTGAAAACCCAGGATTATGCCAGCTTCTTGGGCTGTGCCCTCTGCTTGCCGTATCCAACTCTGCCGTAAGTGCATTAGGATTAGGGGTGGCTACTTTAATAGTAGTATGTTTAAGCTCGGTTATTATTTCTCTTTTACGCAAGATCCTGCTGCGTGAAGTACGTATACCGCTGTACGTAGTACTTATAGCTACGTTGGTTACCTGTGTAAAATTCAATGTGGCGGCTTACTACCCTTCACTTTATGATTCACTAGGAATTTATCTTGCGCTCATAGTGACCAACTGCATCATCATGGGAAGAGCAGAAGCCGTAGCCGGCAGAGAAACTCCTTTAAGATCATTTTTGGATGCCGCAGGATGCGGACTCGGGTTTGTATTGGTATTATTCAGCTTGGGATCTTTGCGTGAAATTATAGGCAACGGAACTTGGATGAAAGGTGCCGGCGCATTGCTTGGAGACTGGGCCGTACCTTTTGAAAGTTATCTTTTTTCAAATGACTATACTTATCTTGTCGCCGTGCTTCCCCCGGGAGGTTTCTTTATTCTGGCCTTGCTTATAGCATTTAAAAACGCTTTGACTCTTTACAAACGTCGCAGAGCTGAAAACCGTCTTTACATTCCGTCAAGCCGCGACTGAACTGTTTTTGGCAGTAACTTATACTGTAGTCCGCCCTCTTTCGGACTTGTTGATCGGCAAACTCTTGCCGATCAACAAACAAAACACATTTTTTCTTCGGATTTCATCAAATTAACTATTGGCACGACATTTGCTGTATCTGATTTACCGGCAACGGTAATAAATACAACAAAAGTGCCAAACAGCACAAATACGGCAATTTCGGAGAAAAAGATGTTTGGAATTTCTTTAAGCGGTCTTAATGCCTCACAAAAGTATTTGGACGTAACTTCAAATAACATTTCTAATGCTAATTCATACGGCTTTAAAAAATCACGAGCTGAATTTGCCGATATTTACAGCAACAACATCTTTACTGCCACCAAAACTGCTACCGGCATGGGAACCCTGACATCAACCGTTGCACAGCAATTCTCCCAAGGCTCACTGACCGGCGATACCGGCAACAATCTCGATATGGCCATAGAAGGAAACGGTTTTTTCGTGCTTGCCCCTAGTGCTAATCCTGCCGACGGAACCCACCCTACTGAAAGCCGTACCTACACGCGTAACGGTGCCTTTGAGTTAAATCCAGAAGGTTATGTAGTTACCTCAAGCGGCGACTATCTGCAGTTTTATGACATAAACGATAAGGATCAGGCTACAAACCTCACCATCAACGGTACGCACGCTTTAAGGATCCCTTCTGATACCGGTGCACCTAAGATGAGCAGCAGATTAACCATGGGAGTAAATCTGCCGGCTAACGATAAAGCTTTGGATGTTACCAAATTCGATCCTACCGACAGTTCCACCTACAATGCGGCGACATCTCAAACCATTCATGATTCTTTAGGCGGTGCACATACCCTGACCTATTATTTCATTAAAAATCCGGCAGCAGCGGACGGAACTACCACTTGGAATATCGTTACCATGGTTGACGGCAATAATGCCGACCATCTCGTGGACGTTACCGGAGCAAACGGTCTTAGTCAGGCCCAATTCACCGTTAACAACAACGCCGCTTCAAGTCTTGCCGGTAAAACCATTATCGGCGCCAGCATGACCTTCGATACCTCAGGACGTCTTATTCCCGAGCGCAGCGAACCTCAGACCGGCATGTTTTTAAACAACGACAATTCGGCACACGGAGCTGCCGGCCGCACTCTGTCAATTGCCATGGGCGGAGGAGTCGACGATACTCAGGATGTCAATTTAGTCTTAAACGCCACCCAATACGGATCATCAACTTTTACGGTCTCGGAAACTCCTACCGATGACGGCTATTCAACCGGTCTTTTAAAAAACGTATCCGTAAATGATGACGGTGTATTAATGGCTACCTATTCAAACGGCAGAGCCGTTCATTTGGCTAAAGTAGCCATGGCCGATTTTATTAATCCTCAGGGCCTGACAAAAATCGGTGATACGCAGTGGCAGGAAAGTATAGACTCCGGCAAAGCCCGTCCGCAACAGGCTAACGTCGGTACTGCAGGTTCAATCAAAGGTGCGAATCTTGAACAGTCAAATGTGGATCTGACCGCTTCTTTGGTAGATTTAATCGTTGCTCAACGTACCTATCAGGCCAACTGCCAATCATTACAAACCGAAAATACCATGATGGACGCAATCATGTCGGTACGTTAATTTCAGATTTTGCCGTAATTTATGCCGCGCTTTGCGCGGTTTTTTTGATTAATGTTAATCTTATCCTCAGAACAAATATTACCAACGTATTACTTTTAAACCCGAAACAAAAATGAAAAAAATTCTTTTTGTCTGTCACGGCAATATTTGCCGTTCTCCCATGGCTGAATTTCTGTGCAAAGAAGCCGTAAAACATTTAGGGTGCAAAAATAAATTTGAAATAGCCTCGGCAGCAGTTTCCCAGGAAGAACTCGGAAACGGCGTATATCCTCCGGTACGGGATCTGTTAAACCGCTTAGGCATAGACTGTTCTGAAAAGAAGGCTCGTCAAATCACTTCAAAAGACTTTGATCACTATGATCTGATCATTCTTATGGACTCGCTGAATGTGGAATGCCTAAAAGCGCTGTTTCCTGAATATCCAAAAGACAAAGTAAAATTGCTTTTAAGTTACATAAACAGCAATGCCGACGTAGACGATCCTTGGTATACGCGCGACTTTGAACGTACTCAAACGGAAATTTCCAAAGGTATTGCAGGACTGCTGACAGCCTTACTTACAAAAGAAGGATTTTCCCGTCATAAGATCGAATGTTCCTGCAATTTTGGTAAAAAATGTTAAGAAGACGCCAATGATCCATCATGATTTTCAAAAAAGCTCGAAAATGATATTCACGAAACTTATGATCGCTTTTTTTCAAAGTTCCGTATTTTTTCCACTAAGATCATGTAATTTTCTTAATTATAGCCATTCTTGTCATTTTATTTTCATATGATAACTAGAAAAATAGTTCTCTACATTTAACAAACGATTAAGTAAAACATTCACATATGTTGGTACTAATGTAGACCTGTAGGTACCTTAACCTTGTTATTGATGTTCTTTAATTTGATGTCAAGCCAAATAAAATCAATCTGTAATTGCTCTACCGGCTCACAATGAAAGCTGTTGATAACAGGCTTTTTCTCAGTCTTCAAATCAGGATAGTGAGATAAAATATAGCGATAAACAGTGCGTTATCGATTTTGATCCCGTATTCATAGCCTGCTAGAAGTCTGGCACAGGCAACACAGTTGCCGCCGCTCTTTTCCAACAGTGTTTTGAGCTGATCCTTAGGAACGGAGTCAAGTTTGGAACGACGATGCTACTTAGACTTGATCTTAATATCGGCCCTCGGATCAGCAATATATTTGCGTACGCTGTCGCGGCTTACGCCGACCTCTCTTGCAATTGCGCTGAACGCAAAAAATTTCGGAAAGTCTCTAAAAACAAACTGTCGAAAATTAAACACAAAGGAACCTTGCAACTGTAGACTTTTTAATGCACTACAACAAATGCCTATACGTACAGGCAACCAATGATACACAGCGCGAATGGACTATGGCCCAATTGCTTGGGATCTATAAACGTCAAAGCGTCATCGAAAGAAACTGGAGATGTTGCAAAGATCCGCGTTTCTTTCTGGATGCCATCTATTTGAAAACCCCTTC
>JALEXT010000209.1 GCA_022779845.1 Succinatimonas sp. | reverse complement strand
CTTTCAACGAAAAAAGTCCTTCCGTAACTTGATTAAGGAAGGACCTGATAAAAAATTAGACTTAAAAAAGTTGCAAAGCGATCATTCTGCTTTAAAAGCTTTCATATTTTCTTTCGCCCCTTTTAAGATCATATGAACTTCACTGCCTATGCAGAAAATGTTCATGCCTTGTGACTGCCAGTAATGCAGTCTTTCGATGTTACCGTCGACAATTCCCAAAGATTTTCCGGCTTTTTTGCAGTTTTTAATGACTTTAGCAACCATTTCTTTGATTTCCGGTGCAAAAACTTGACCGGGGATCCCGCTTTCTGCAGCCATGTCGTTAGGTCCGATGATCAAGCCGTCAATTCCTTCCACTGAAGCAATATCAAGTGAATTGGCTACAGCTTCCCTTGATTCTATCTGGGCCAGTAAAACAGTTCGGTTGTTAGCTGTTTTCAGGTAGTCAGGCAAGGAATCTACATGATATCCGGTATGAGCTCTGGTAGTTGAGATCCCTCTTTGACCATGCGGGGCGTATTTTGCAAATTGAACTGCCTCCTTTGCTTGTTGCGCGGTATCGATCTGGGGAAGTAACAGACCATCCACACCTATATCCATGACTTTGGTAATAAACTCTCTTTGTACGGATGGAACTCTTACTATCACCTTGATCCCGAAACCGTTTCCTACCGAAGTAATATTTGCAATTTCGTTGAAATCAAAATAACCGTGTTCACAATCTACAAATACAAATTCATAGCCGGCTGATTTAAGCATTCTTACAAGATTCGGGGTAGATATCTCCGAAATCATGGTTCCGATCACGTTTTTTTGGTTGCAGAGTTTTTCTTTGAAAGCATCCATGATTTTTCCCTTCATTATTCTTTAATTGTGAGAGTTAAGTCGTTGTTGTCATATACAGAGGAAATGTTTCCTGAGCAGTACATGGCTGCGATGAACATCCCGAAGATTGCTTCATCTTGCATAATCGGTAGCTGGCAGTCCTTCTTTGTAGCAAGACGGATTTTTTCTATAAGTTCCGGAACCTTAAAGGAAACACCGCCGGCACAAACAATTTTGGAGATCCCTTCGTAATTACCCAGCTGTTCAAGATGTTCACGGTAGCTGTGAGCCATTGCAACAAACATTGCCTTAAATATTTGACCGATATTTAAGTTGTCGGCGGTGATCCCGCTTATATTTCCGCCGTCAAGGTGATTACCGGAGGCGTAAAAATACGGATCTATGATTAAAGATTTGCTTTCGTTTTTATGCTCTTCTTTAAGTAGAGAATGTACTTTGGTCCAAATGTCGTCGTCTGATAATTTTGTTCCGCACAGGCTTTGAATGCTTTGTTTTAAAAAATCGATGACAACTTTTAAGGTTCTGCCTGAGGGTAATTGAGAGATTGTTCTTAAATACAGTCCGCCGAAGAAAGGTCTGGTTTCAAAAACACCTGGTTTAAGGCTGTCAGTCACATACATAACCTGACTTGCGGTTGCTATATTAATAAGGGCACATCCTTTATCTATTCTTGAACCCAGTGCCGCAATCTGCATATCTCCGAAATCAGGATATATTTTGATTTTGTTACCGTTTAAGCTTATCTCTCCGATCACTTCATTGTCAGATTTAGCAATTTGCGGCAATTTGATCTTTTCAAGACCTAAAGTTTCTATTAATTTTTCGTCAATATCTCTGGTATCGACCTTGATAAGGCCTATTGGTGCAGCATTGTGCGGATGACAAATATTCTTTCCGCATAGTCTGCTGGTGATGAAAGATCCAAGTGAGAATAGTTCTCCTTCAGGAGAAAATTGTTTTTGTTGTATTGCTGTATAGAGATTACATAAGCCCATCATTGGTTTTAGGTATACGCCGTGATGTAACATGTCCTCAGGAGCAATTTTTTTCTTGAGTTCTTCAAGATAAGAAAATTCTCCGTTTTTTTCTATGCAACGTTGATCTTGCCAAGAGATGTAAACAGGCTCTGCATTTTCCGGTTTGAATACTATCCCGTGCATTTGGGTGGAAAATAATAAGCCGGTTATATCACTGATCCCGGTGGTAAGCTTATCTAGCAGATCATGCACCAGTTCCATATAGCATTCGGCAGGAACTTCAAAGCAATTAGGATCGCTTTTTAAAGTTTTCTGCGGAGAAGGGCGCTTATCTTTTGCAATAAGCGTATGGGAGCAAAGGTCAAAAAGAGCGGCCTTTACAAAGCTACTTCCAATATCTATCGTAATGAATTTACTCATAATTCATCCTTATAATGCGAAGTGTTTCCACTTCGCATCTGATAGTTCTAAAAATTACTTCATGTATTTTGTATAGGCCTTAAAAACTTCAGGACTGACTTGTTTTTCTATGGAAGGGTAAAGACCGGTGACAAGATCCTTGAACTTACTAAGTTGTTCAGGCGATAAGGTGTGGATCTTTCTTCCTGCATCAGTAAGTTTCTTTTCGTATTCAGCATCGTGGCTGCGTATGTATTGTTCTCCGGCGCTAATTGCATATGCCATGGCGTCGTCCACTTCACGCTGCTGTTCTTCAGTCATAGAATCGTACTGATCTTTGTTCATGATCCAGCAAATGCAGTGAGGGATATGATTAGTTTTGCTAATGTCGGTTTGTTGCTCGTAATATTTCTGAGTCCAAATCAGCTCCATGGGATTTTCCTGAGCATCAACGGTTCCCTGCTGTAAAGCGGTATACAACTCAT
>JALEXT010000128.1 GCA_022779845.1 Succinatimonas sp. | reverse complement strand
GGTTCCCGTGTCTTTCTTGGGGGCTGTTATTGTCTATTTGGCAACACGTGATATTCAACGCGTGCTGAACATGCTGTTTATAGATTTCTCCTGCGGCTTGAAATTGTCTACAGCGACGGCCATTTCTGCAGCCGTAAGTCGTGCTGCTAAGTCAGGCATTCTCGTTAAGGGCGGTTCGTTTATCGAACAGGCTGCCAGAATTGACACCGTGATCCTGGATAAAACTGGAACGATCACCAGCGGTAAGCCTGCGATTGTAAATATCACCACCAAAGACGGTGTTGATGCTGAGCTTTTATTGAAACTTGCTGCGTCTGCCGAAATGCATTCGTCGCATCCTATGGCCATTTCCATTCTGAATGAAGTGCAAAAGCGCAAGCTTGAGATCCCTGAACATGAGGATACCAAGACTGTGGTTGCCCGCGGAATAGAGGCTCGCATAGGAAAAGTTGACAATTTTGCAGGCGGTGTAGTTTTGGTCGGATCCAAGCTCTTTATGCAGGAAAACGGTGTAGAGGGCATGTTCGAGGTCAAGAAAACCAGTCCTACCGGATCATTCATCTTTATCTCAGGCAACGGAGAGTTGCTCGGGGTTTTGGAAATTGACGATCCGGTACGTCCTGATTTTAAACGAGCCATTAATCGTATGCGTTACAGCGGTGTGGAAGAGATCAACATGTTAACCGGTGACAACAAAGATGTTGCAGCCGCTATAGCAGGTGAACTCGGACTGGACGGGTACAAGGCCGAAGTGATGCCTGAGGATAAGGCCAGCTTTGTGGCCAAGGCTCAAAGTCTTGGTAATGTGCTCATGGTCGGTGACGGTATTAATGATGCTCCGGCTTTGGCATATGCCGATATCGGTGTTGCCATGGGAACAGGATGTACCGACACCGCTATGGAATCGGCCGATGTGACCATTAATTCAGAAGATCCTCTCAAATTGCCTGAATTTATAGGTATAGGAAAACAGACGATGAAACTTGTGCATCAGAATTTCTGTGCCACTATACTTATCAATACCGGTGCCATGATGCTTGGATCTCTTGGACTTATTACTCCCTTGTGGGCGTCGGTAGTGCATAATGCTTCCACTTTGGGAGTGGTTTTAAATTCAGCCCGTGTGCTCATTGAGCCTAAAAAAGGCAGACAGCAGAGTACGCATTAAGTATTTTGAATAAAAGCGAAATTCGTTTCGCTTTAAATGGAGGAAAATTATGTTGTTAGGTCTTAATTACAAACTTTTGCTGGGAGTTTTGGCCGGTGTGGCAGTAGGTGTAGCCGGAGCCAAATACTACGAAAGCCATCGTGACGAGATCACTGATAAACTTAAGAATTTCAAGGGATGCAATCTGCTTTCCAAGAACGATGAAGTTAAGGAAGATGCGGATCTTACTTTGGAAGAATTAGAATCTCAGAAAGAGCGTCTTGAGGATCTTATTGCTGATTTGCAAGCTAAACAAGGAGCGAAATAATGCCTTTTGGTTTTAACGTTACTTCAAAAATGGTACTCGGCTTTGTAGCCGGTGTGGTGATCGGTGCCGTAGGTTATAAATTGGTCTCTGAGAAGAAGATTAATCCCAAGGCCATTGAGAAGACCGTGGTAGATCTGGCCAATAAATTTAAACCCTCTTCCAAAGAAGAGAATGTTCAGGAAGCCGAAGAAAGTAAACAGGCTTAATTTTAAAAACGGGGATTAGATGAAAAGTTTCAATCCCCGTTAAATAATTAAGAGCAATGTTTATAAAATTTGGTTAGAGGAGCTGTTTTGCCTGTTTGGGTAAAGCAGCTTTGTTGTTTTGGGAGATAAAAAGTGTCATCACATGAATTGGTTGATGTGGTAAACGAAGATGATCAGGTAATAGCAACCGTAGAGCGTTGTGAAATGAGAAAGCGGCATTTGCCGCACCGGGCAAGCTATATTGCAGTTGTTGACGGCAACGGCAGATTTCTTGTCGAAGTTCGCACTATGAATAAAGATTATGCTCCCGGGTTGTTTGACGCTTGCGTAGGAGGGGTAATGCAACATACTGAGGTACCGCAAGAGGCTGCCAAGCGAGAGATGCTTGAAGAAATAGGTATAAATGCCGATGAAAAAGAAACGGAATTCTACGATTTGGGCAGTTATAGAATAAATTATCAAAGTGGCAAAGGTTTTCTTTTTGCCTATCTGTTTTTGGCAAAAAGCGATGCGATCACGGTGCGCCAAAAAGAAGAGGTAAGCGGGATCATGCTTTTGACTGAAGATGAGCTTAAAACGCTTTATCCTTCATGCACATATGACTCTGTTTTGGCTTTTGATGAGATTGTAAAAAGAGCCAAGCAAAGAAATTTACTGCGTATCTAGCAAATTAAGGTGACAATAATGGCTATTGAATTCGAAGGCCGTCTTATAGAGACTGACAGTGAAGGCTATCTTTTGCATGTTGAAGATTGGAGTGAAGAACTGATGCGAAAAATGGCCAGTCTTGACGGAATAGTGCTAAATGATGAGCATGCGATTGTGATCTCGGCGGTAAGAAATTACTATAAAGAATATGCAACTACACCGGCCATGCGTTCATTAATACAATTGCTGAAAGTTGAAGGATATGCGAATTTAGCTTCATCTTTAAAATTGGCAAAACTGTTTCCAGCAGGTGCAGCCAAAACTGCAGCCAGATATGCCGGCTTGCCAAAACCTGTAAAATGTATTTGATGAAGTGCAGGTTTTAAAATTGGAAAGTAATATGGATAAACCTTATATCACCTGTCTTATGGAGTGCTCTGTAGACGGCAGACTTGATCGTGAGAGATGGAGCGCTTTATATGATTCAAATCACGATGAAGTAAGTACCATTTATTACAATACTTTGAACAGTCTGCATCCTGACGGTAATTTGATCGGCCTGAATACGGCACGGGCTTTTTTTTCAATTCCAGAATTTAAAATAAAAGCAAAATCAAAAACATTATCTCATTCTGCTATGTTTCGCGGGATAAGAGATGAAGTAAAAATAACGGCTATTTTTGATTTTGACGGTACGCTGGCCTACCGTAGCAATAAGATTTTTAACAGCAATATCATAGCAATATTGGGAAAAAAACTTGTTTCTGATGAATATCTGCGTTATTTGCGGACGCATGAAATCTCATATACTTTTGCAGGTGAAGACGGTACTGATTTACATGCAGCTTTAAAATCTTTGCATGATGACTTCGGCATGCATCAGTTGGTATTGGAAGGCGGCGGGACGTTAAACGGAAGTTTTTTAAAAGAAGGATTGATAGATCAATTGGTGGTTGTCATCTATCCTGGATTAGATGGTCTTTCAGGAATTAAATCAATCTTTGAATATCAAGGGAAGCCTGGCGACTTACCGGCTAAAGGACAAAGGTTGGAACTTATAGATTGCCAGTCTATGGGCGGCGGTGTAGTAAAGTTAAGTTACAAAATTCATAAAGATATAACTAACAACATGATATTTACCAGAGCTGAAGGTATAGCTTGTAAGGTTGTGAAGAAATAACTCGACCTCGGTTGTCGAGCTTCAGGGCAGTCAATCAGGATCTTGGAAAATGAAACTTACTAAACTTATGAAAGGTGGATTTTAAACGATCTTGTTTGAGGGGCCTCAACACTAAAGGAGCTGTAATTTTATGGAAATCGCAGTTGGAGTTTGAATTATATTTTGTGCAGCAGTATTGGCTGGCGGCGTCTGTTATATTTTTTATAATAAAACGGATCGTTAACTAAATTATTCCCACTTGTTGGTACTATGGTAATTTTTTAGGTGGTCCACTTGGTCTTTTGAGGCCGAAAAACTCAGGAGTACCAACATAGGTGAATACTTAATGTTGGCAATTTACATTAATCTTCAAAGAATTACTGATGCGTCTAGCACCAGTTCTATTTGAAATTTTGTGCGTAGGTCATGTTCGGCTAGGTTGCCGTAATTTTTATTTGATAAAATAAATCACGTTCTGAAGAACTCAGAACAGGGCGGTTCTGTACCTCATCCGAGGCAGAACACCGCAAGAACTGCCAAAGATGAGGTATCTGAACTAGATATAGATTTTTAACAAGGAGGCTGTATGAAGGCCATTCTGTTAATTATCCTGGTTCTGGTACTTCTGGTGTTCTCATATCCGGTGTACTAAGAACCGAGAGCCTCTGCTCATCCCTAAATATAGTTATTCAATCCTTATTTTTCAAGTCATTATTTTTACTTTCTGTGAATTTGCTCGATAAAGACTTTTCATCCTTAATCAAATTTTTGTAGGTATAAATACCTTTTTGTATTTTTCTTCAGTTTCATTTGGGGCAAAGCCATGTGAATTTGTACTGAAATTGCTCTTTGATTTTGTCAGAATTTGCTCATTCAATTTGTCCGATTTTCAGGGTAAAAAAGCGATCATGATAACCTTAAAAGTTCAGAACTGAGTGAGAAAAACACGGAGTTCTGGGAAAATGGTGGTCGTAAGCTCAGAGAGCTTCCTTTCCGATCATCTTCTAAGATCCTGATGGATCATCTAGCGGATCCCTAACATTAAAGTTTGCGAGCATGAAAAAAACGCATATGTACCTAATCTCGACCCCAATGCTAAAACCAAGCGTAAAAAAA
>JALEXT010000183.1 GCA_022779845.1 Succinatimonas sp. | reverse complement strand
TTGCCGGCTCCTGAAAAACCGATGATCCCGAAGATTTCGCCTTTTTTTATCTCCAAGTTTACGTCTTGGAGGGCGGCAACTCTGCGTCCTTTGGTATAAAAAGTCTTTCCCAAATGCTCAAAACGCACCATGGGAACATTGCTTACTGACTGCTCTGACATTGAAGATCCTTATTTTTTGAATTCGGCCAGATACTGCTTTGCAAGGTGAGCCATAAACTGTGCTGCCGGGAACAAAGCTTGCTCGTCTGCAGTAAAGCGCGGGTTATGGTTTGGTAAAGACGGGCCGGTTCCTATTTGTACGAAGGCTCCTGGGAGCTGTTCTTCATAAAGGGCAAAATCCTCTCCACCTAAAGATGAAGGCGGAACGGCGGTCTCAAAACCGTCCTGCTTTGCCAGATCTCTTGCAAAATCACTGAGATCTTTGGAATTTTGCATGGCAGGCAAACCGAAGATCCATTGAACTTCGGCACTGGCTCCGAAAGTTGCGGCAATTCCTTTGGCAAGTTCAACAAGGCGGTTTTTGACCATCTCTCTGCATGCTTGATTCATGGTTCTGATGGTACCTTCCAAAAAAGCAGTTTCGGGAACTACGTTCCAGGTATTGCCGGCTTCAAAATGAGTGATGGACAGCAAATTGGAGTCAAAAGGATTTGAATTGCGGCTGACTATGGTTTGTGCGGCGTTTACGAATTGCGAAGCAATTACCAGAGTATCGATACCTTGTTCAGGGTGAGCCGCGTGAGTTCCTTTGCCTTTAAAAGTGATGGAGAAGCGATCGACGGCAGCATGTGTGGCACCTTCTTTGATGGCAAGGGTGCCGGGTTTGAAATCATTGATGGTGTGAATGCCGTAGATGGCTTCCACTCCGTTTAAAGCACCGCTTTCAAGAATTTTTTTCGCACCGCCCGGGGCTTCTTCAGCCGGCTGGAATACTATGCGCACGCGGCCTTTTAATTGATTTTCGCACTCTTTAAGTAAAAACGCCGTCCCCAACATGGTGGCAGTGTGAAAATCGTGTCCGCAGGCATGCATGACACCTTTGATTTGTGATTTGTACGCAAGTGAGGTTTCTTCCTGAACCGGCAACGCATCGATGTCACAGCGCAGGGCAAGACAACGTTCTCCCTGACCTAGTTGAGCTACGCAGCCGGTTTCAAGATCTAAAGGGAGGATCTCAATTCCCTGTGATTGCAGCTCCTCTTTAATTTTTTCAGTGGTTTTAAATTCCTGATAGGAAAGCTCAGGATGGCTGTGAAAGTGATGAAAATCCTCAGAGATCCGGTTTTTGACTTCCTGTGCGTTCATGGTTTTTGCCTGTATTTAATCAAATTGACTGCTTTTTCGATGTTAAAAAGGCGGCTTATGCCGCCTTATTCACTTTCATGCGGATCATTTCTTATAATCTGGAACGAACCACATACCGTCGTTGTTTTTATCCATATAGGCTTTGAATTCGTCCGATTGGTAAGCTTTGACGATATCCTGAGCCCATACTGAATCTTTATCCTTTTCCTGAGTTACCAGCTGTAACAGCAAGTGGGGCAATATGGTTTCGTTGCCAAGTGAAGTCTTGGGATCTACATGCGAATTGTAAACTACAGAACCTGTGATCACGATATAGTCAAAATCGGTGGCCACTGAAGGAATGGTCAGGGATTTCATCTCGGTGAATTTTAAGTTATGCGGATTTTCGATGATATCAGCCTGAGTAACGGTTGAAATATCTTTTGAAGGATCGAGTTTGATCCAGCCGATCTTCTGCAAGATGGCATAAGCTCTTGAAGTGTTGGAGGCGTCGTTAGGAACTGCAACGCTGTCTCCGTCTTCAACGGCATCAAGAGAGTTTTTTGCACCCGGATAAATACCGGCCAATACGGTGGGGATGGGGGTTAAGGCTGCCAGATGTCCGTCCTGACTTTGATTAAAGTTATTCATGTAGGCAATGTGCTGCTCTACGTTGAAATCTACTTCACCGTCATTTAAGGCAAGATCAGCCTGAAGCAGATCCGATAAGTCTACGGCTTTGACGGTGTAACCTTCTTTTTCAAGAATGGGTTGTACCCCGTTTATAAAGAGTTCTGAGTAGGGACCTTGGGATTTTGAAAAAGTCAAAGTGCTGTGATCTTTATCAAATGCCTGCGCGGAGGTGGCAGAGAAAGCTAAAGTAAGAGCGGCTGCGAGCAGGGAAAGACGTTTGCCTGTCATTAACATTTTTATTCTCCTTTTTGCTGAGGATCTTGCTGATCACATCAGCTTTTAAAAGCCGGATTAAAAATTTGCGAGGTCCGTTGCGTTGCAATGCAACATCATCTCATCAAGAGATCTGTGTCTCTTAATGTTTTCCTATATTGCACCGTTCAAATA
>JALEXT010000116.1 GCA_022779845.1 Succinatimonas sp. | reverse complement strand
GAAGACGGCACCTTGGTCGTAGGTTGCGCCGGATCCTGCGACGTAAGCTTCACTTTTTCAACAGAGCGTGTGGCAACCGAAGATACTGCGGCTTTTGACATTTCCCTGAGTCATTTCACCGGCGGCCACAGCGGCAGCGACATTCACAAAGGTCATGCCAATACCGTGATCATGCTTTGCCGCATGTTAAGCGAACTTACCGATGACTACGAAATCTTCGTTGAAAAACTTGAAGCAGGACAGGTACGCAATGCAATTCCCGCTTCCTGCGAAGCCGTAGTCCGCGTCGCCTTGCAACAAGCCGGAGCTTTTAAACAAGCCTTTACCGCTTTGTCTTTAAAATACAAAGCTCTCTTCCAAAACACCGATCCTAAGGGAAAAATAGAAATTACCGAAACCAAGGAAACAGGCAACGCCCTGTCTCTTGAAGACAGTGAGATCCTCTTAAGATTCATCTCCACCGTACCAAACGGCGTTTTAAGATTGTGGAGTGAGGATACGCAGATCCCCGAAACCTCATCAAATCTCGGACTGGTAAGATCTTTTGAAGATCGCATTGAAATAGGCTGCATGCCCAGATCTTTAAAAGAAAGCGGTTTGGACGAAGCCGTTGCGGCACTGAAGGCTGCAGGAGAACTGGCCGGCTGCGAGCTCTCTCTGTCCTCACGCCATCCCTGCTGGAATTCCCCGTCAAAAAATGATCTGATTGACGCCTTGCAAAGCAGCTATAAACAGATCACTTTCAAAGAATTTAAAGTCATGGCAATCCATGCGGGGTTAGAATGTGCACAGTTTTCTAAAGCCGCTCCGCACCTGCAACTGATATCATTAGGATCTACTTTGCTGGCTCCACATTCACCTGATGAACGTGCGTACATCAAAGGCGTTGGCGAGCTTTACGACACCCTGCGTTTGACGCTCAGCTCAATCTGAGGAAAAAAAAACAATGAGACAAAATACCAGTTCACAGCGAGCTTCACTGCCATTTCAGTGTTTTCACACCTGCGCAGCCCCGGGGAGGGATCACAGCAGTGCCGTACTTTTCGTACGCGGTGCCAACCACCGCAGATTGCGCATCGAGCTGGTAACCTTTCCGCAACATGAACCGGTAGCCGTACTGATGAAATATACCGGCTCAAGTTCCGGAATTCATCGTTACGTATCCTCAATCAATATCGACAGCGGTACCAACTTCCAACGTTACTGTTTTAAAGTAGCCCTTTTAACACTGCCTGATGATAACGATCAGCAGCAGGTACAGGATGTGGTGTGGTACAGCTCTTTAGGCATGTCGCGCGAACGTCCCTTGTTGCAGCACTGTTTTGCCTACGAACTGTTCAACACCCATCCGCAATGGGCTCCGAACCTTATATGTTACGAGATCCTGCCCGATCGCTTTGCCTCATCAAAAGGTCATTTCACCGTAGACGGTACTCCGGTATCTGCCGAGCAGCCTCTGCGTCGCAAAGATTTCGAGTATACCGATCTCAATGAAGTTCACTGCGGCGGAGATCTTGACGGGATAACCGACATGCTTCCCTATTTAAGAGGCCTAGGTTGTGACGGGATCAGCTTAAATTCCGTTTTCAAAGCCCACGGTTTTGCTAAAGAAGATACTCAGGATTACGACACGGTCGATCCTCATTTGGGAGGCAACGGCAGTCTCAAACGCCTGCGTGCACTGACGCTAGGCTATGAAATCAAACTGTTAGTCCACGGAAGTTTTGCCTACACCGGAGACAAACATCCCTGGTTTGACCGTCAGGAACGTACCGGCAAAGGAGCGCTTCACCATCAGGATTCACCGTACCGTGAGTTCTATACCTTCAAGGCAGATGGCGATGCCTGCTATTGCGGCGGCAATCCCAAATACCCGAAACTTGACTACGGCAGCCGCGAAGTCCGTCATGCCATGGCAGAAGGTCAGAACAGTTTCGTGCGCAAATGGCTGCGTCCTCCCTACGGACTTGACGGTTGGGTGATCGATCATATCGCGGCCATAGGCGATTCTGGAAACGCCAAAAACAACTTAAAACGCATAGCCCAGATCTGCACGGCCGCTCGCGAAACTCATATAGACTGCCTGATGATCGGCAATTTCCTCTCGGACGCCCGCTACGCTTTGGGATCAAGCGGAAATGTCGACGGTTCAATCAACTATAACGGTTTTATCAGCCCTATCAGAGCTTTCTTCGGAGGCGTAAACCTGCAGGGTGAAAGCATACCCTATACTGGAGAAGATTTGCGCCGTACTTGCGAGGAATACGCAGTCGGCGTATCTCAACAGGCCAAGCTCTGCCTTATCAACCAATTGGATAACGCATCACTGCCGCGTTTCTTTACGGTTATAGGCAAAGACAAAGCCCTGTATATGGCAGCCTTTGCCACCCTCTTTACCTGGCGCGGGATCCCCTGCATTTTCCAAGGTGACGAGCTTGGCGACGTCATCGCCTCAGGTCAAATCGGACCCGATTCGATGATCCCGTTTAAAGCGTTAAACGATCACCATGCCAGTCCTTACAGTGCCGATCTGCAAAGCACCATTGCCGAGCTTGCGGCCATGCGCCGTTCCAATCCAGCCCTGTCGCACGGTACCATGGTATTCATCACCTCAGGTGGCGCCTACTTCGGATACATACGCATATTCGGTCATCGTTTTTCCCTTGTTTTTGTCAACAGCTCGCATCAGCAGGTAAAAGTTCAGCAGGGATCAATACTCTTCCCGCTATTGGCAGCTCTGTATCTTCCGGATGACTGCAAGGCCGACGACGCCGAAGACAGCGGAGAGTCGTTGCTGATCCCGCTCTCTGGTCGTAACGTACGCAGAACCGATCACGGCGAAGGTATGGATGCGCTGTTTGACATGCTAGGACGCGAGAGTCTGGATGTACGTTGCTACGGCGGTACTCGTACCAGTGATGAATTTCAGGAAAAATTTATCAAGGAACTGTGTGCAGGCAGGATAATTACGATCCCGTCGCGCACCACCGTAGTCGTAAATAACAATCCTAAAGACAGTAGCGAAGAATGACGCTATGTTCCTCCCCGGGCGTAAACGCAGGGGAGGAGCCGTCGGTACAACCTGAATCAGTACGGAGCTTTCGCATCTGTGCGGATACATAATGTCAGCTGTTTAAAATCCTTAACAAATCATAGTTAACATATTTGCGTTTTCTTTGCTGATCTTTAGGCGCATACAGCAATTCTTTATCTGCAAGAGATTTTAAAGCTCTTCTGACGGTGGCAGGACTGAGATTCACCTCTTTTGAAACTTCCTGAGCTGTTAAAAAAGGGTTATGAAATGATGCGATCCAAACCTTTTGCTCTGATACTGTGGACAAAAGCTTCATTCCTGTTTCAGCTAATTTAATTGAATCATGCATTTTTGAAACCAGCTTATTAGCCATAGCTCCGCAGCAATCGACAAAAAAACTAAGCCATGAATACCAGTCAGGATCATTTCCTCTGACCCCGTTAAGCAGATCGTAATAGCGACTGCGCTCCCTTTCTAGTTCTTCACTTACAAGAAAAATAGGGACATCAACAAGACCGTAATTTACTGCCATTAAAGCTATAAGAATGCGTCCCAGCCTCCCGTTACCATCTAAAAAAGGATGAATGGATTCAAACTGAGCGTGCATTACCGCCAATTTTAAAATTTCAGGGGCTTTCTCATCTATAACATACAATTGTTGGTCATCATATTTTAGAAAACTGTTGTGAAAATAGCCGTTAACGTAATGCTCCAGATTCTCCATATAAGCAGAAATTTCATTTGCACCGATTGGAATATATGAAGCGTGTTCGATCTTGTTATCACGGCCGATGAAATTCTGTATTTTTCTAAACTCTCCTCCGGCAGAACTTGTTCCCCTTGCATTTATCATCAATATTTTATGAAGTCGCAAAAGCATACGGGTGGAAAAAGGATCACCTCTTTTGATTTGTTCCAATCCGTCTTTCAGAGCATTTTGATAATTTATAACTTCACGGTGTTCTTTGCTTTTCTTCTGCTCAGGAGTAGGATCGATGACATCTGTGAAAGTCACCTGAGTACCTTCGATTCGTGTTGACTGCACACTCTCTGACAATGTGAAAAGATTTATCAAGGCATCGCCGACTAACGAATGGCAAAACTCATTTTTCATGCTTCCGATGATCATGTTTATATCCGCCAACTTGCGAAGCAGTTCAATAGCCTGACTCTGCGATATTGCAGGAGGGAGCATTTGTATACCTTGTTTTGCCATATTTAGTCCATATAACATCAAAAAAAATGATTTTATTTATTCTATATCAAGATTAGTGATAAAAAAGCTAATAAATGGTTGTTATATACAGAGAGCAAAAGGATCATTATTAAACTCAAGAGATTATCCTGATTATATAAGTCGCGCTCTCTTTCTAATAGACTGACGGATCATCAGACAGATTCCTAACAAAACACAGACAAAAATGTCCAATAATTTTGATAATTAACTGATCAGAATTAAGATCATGAAATGATCTTCAGGAGGAAGAACTGTACCAATGCCTGCCCAATGGGGCTCTTACTTATCCGAAACCAAAGTTCAGGTGCTATAAAAATTGCAAAACTCAAGAACAAAAAAACCGCAACCTTACGGTCACGGCTTTATTTAACTATAAGGACTTAATTAAGCCTTAAGAGCGGCCTTAGCCTGCTCAACGATAGCCTGGAAAGCGGCCTTGTCGTTGATAGCCAGATCGGAGAGAACCTTACGGTCGATCTCGATGTTAGCCTTGTGCAGACCGTTGATGAGCTGGCTGTAGCTCATATCATACTGGTGGGCACCAGCATTGATACGAACAATCCACAACTCACGGAACTGACGCTTCTTCTGACGACGATCACGATAAGCATACTGACCGGCTTTGGTAACAGCCTGTACAGCAACGCGATAAGTACGTGAACGGGCGCCGTAATAACCTTTAGCAGCCTTCAGAACCTTCTTGTGACGAGCATGGGCGATCACGCCGCGTTTAACTCTTGCCATTTGTCATTTCCTCCGAGAATTAGGCGTACGGCAACTGACGCATAATGGCGCGCAGGTTGCAGTTCTTCACATAGACCATCTTGCCCAGTGAACGCTTACGCTTGCTGGTCTTCTTGGTGAGGATGTGACGCAGGTTCTGGTGACGGCACTTGTAGTGGCCGCTGCCGGTTTTCTTGAAGCGCTTTGCAACGCCTCTGTCGGTCTTCATTTTGACCTTGACTTTCTTAGCCATTATTTACTCCGCATTAGTGCGATAAATCAAAACAGGAGCCGTAAGCTACGCTTTCGGACTTTGATCCCTGTTACTGTTTCTTTTTGGGGGCAAGCACCATCGAAGCCTGTCTGCCTTCCATTTTGGAAGCCGACTCGACCTGAGCTATGCCCGCTACGACGCAGAGATCATTCTCCACGCGTTTTAAGACATCAAAACCTATGGACTGATGCGCCATCTCGCGTCCGCGGAAACGCAGAGTCACTTTGGCTTTGTTGCCTTCTTCGAGGAAGCGGGTCAGGTTGCGTAGTTTAACCTGATAATCCCCTTCGTCTGTACCGGGACGGAATTTGATTTCCTTCACCTGCACAACTTTTTGCTTCTTCTTCTTCTGATCTTTCTGCTTCTCATAGAGATACTTGCCGTACTCGATGAGTTTGCACACCGGCGGATTGGCGTTGGGACTGATCTCAACAAGATCCACACCCGCGTCTTTGGCCATATGTAGAGCTTCTACGGTGGCCATGACTCCCAGAACCTGATTATCTTGATCCAGAAGTCTTACTTCACGACTTCTGATGTCATTGTTTATCCGGTTTTTCTGAAAGGTCTTACCGGTCTTACGATTGTTATTAATAGCAGTTACTCCTAAACCTGCAGGGCTTTCACCTGCGGAAAATTTCCGCTTGGAAAGCCCTGCAATTTACTGATCAAAAGTCAGAAAAAGCGACTTATTTTTTAGCCTTGGCCGCACGCTCCTGCTCTATTGCAAGATCGGCATCAGGCATAGACTTGCGCGCTATGATATCCTCATTTATGAGTTTTATCAAGTCCTCAACGCTCATCTGCCCCAAATCCGCGCCTTTTCTGGTACGCACGGCTACGACGCCTTTTTCAGCTTCCTTAGCACCGCATACGGCCATATAAGGAACATGCATCAAAGTTGCTTCGCGGATCTTGAATCCTATCTTGTCATTACGCAGATCGGATCTTACGCGCAACATCGCAGCATCAAGTTTGTCACATACCGATTTGGCGTATTCGGCCTGATCATCGGTGATGCTCATTACAACGGCCTGTACCGGAGCAAGCCAGGTCGGGAAAGCACCTGCGTATTCTTCGGTAAGAATGCCGATGAAACGCTCAAGAGAGCCTAACAGAGCACGGTGAATCATTACCGGTACATGTTCCTGATTGTCCTCGCCGACATAAGCAGCCCCAAGACGTCCCGGCAAAGAGAAGTCAAGCTGTACGGTTCCGCACTGCCAGGCACGATCTAACGAGTCGTGCAGGGTGAACTCGATCTTAGGACCGTAGAATGCGCCTTCCCCTGGCTGCAGATCATACTCAAGACCGTTAAACTCCAAGGCTTTCTTAAGATCTTCTTCAGCCTTATCCCAAATGGCATCGGAACCGATGCGTTTTTCAGGACGGGTTGAAAGTTTGACGTCAACCTTGTGGAAATTGAACACGTCATAGATCTCATAAACCATCTTGATGCAGTCTGAGACTACGTCAAGGATCTGATCTTCGGTGCAGAAGATGTGGGCATCATCCTGTTCAAATCCACGTACGCGCAACAGTCCGTGCAAAGAACCAGAAGGCTCGTTACGGTGATCTTTACCGAATTCTGCCATGCGAATGGGCAGATCACGATAAGAACGCGTACGCGAATTAAAGATCTGAATGGCACCCGGGCAATTCATGGGCTTAATTGCATACTGACGGTTCTCAGACTCAGTGGTAAACATGTTTTCAGCATATTTATCCCAGTGTCCTGAGCGCTCCCACAACACGCGATCCATGATCTGAGGAGTATTCACCTCGATGTAGTGATACTTGTGCAGCATGGTGCGCATGAAGTTTTCAATGACACGGTAAATGGTCCAGCCGTCATTGTGCCAGAACACCAAACCGGGTGCTTCCTGCTGGAAGTGGAAAAGATCCAGCTGTTTACCCAAAACGCGGTGATCGCGTTTGGCAGCTTCCTCACGACGGTGCAGATAGTCCTTAAGCTCATCCGTGGTAGCAAAGGCGCATCCGTAAATACGCTGCAGCATCTTGTTCTTTGAATTGCCGCGCCAGTATGCTCCTGCAAAATGAGTGAGCTTGAAATTCTGGCAAAAACCCATATGCGGTACGTGAGGTCCGCGGCACATATCGATGTATTCGTTGTGATGATAGATGCCGATGTTCTTGTCGTCACGAGGAATGTTCTCGTCCAAAATGGCAAGTTTGTAGTTTTCCTTGCGCTCTTCAAAGATCTTGTGAGACTGCTCCCAGTCGCAGACTTCCTTAATCACCTGATAATCGGTCTTGGCAAGTTCATGCATGCGCTTGTCCAAAGCTTCGAGATCTTCTGCCGTGAACTTATGATCAGTATCGACGTCATAGTAGAAACCGTTGTCGATCACAGGACCGATTGCCATCTTGGTGTCAGGCCAAAGTTGTTTTAAAGCGTGGCCTAAAAGATGGGCGCAGGAGTGACGAATGATCTCGATGCCTTCCTTATCTTTAGGAGTAATGATAGTAACTGCAGCATCGTGATCCACGAGATCACATGCATCGTGAGATACTCCGTCAATTTTGCCGGCAACACAGTTACGGGCTAATCCCGGTCCTATGCTCTGAGCAATTTCAAGGATGGATACCGGACGGTCAAAAGATTTAACGTCACCGTTAGGAAGAGTAATTTTTGGCATAAATATAAAAACCCCGATGCATACAGCGCATCCACGGGCCTCTGTTGAAAATAGACTTGAATTTCACCCTCCGCAACTAAACCTTCGCTTACAACCC
>JALEXT010000073.1 GCA_022779845.1 Succinatimonas sp. | reverse complement strand
TCTCTTTGTTTCCCTCTCTTCGAGGGCCCACACAGATTGTCCGTACTTGTTTTTAAAGAACTTTCTCCCTCACTGCTTCGGTGAGGTGGCTGTCTTACGACAACGAGATGGCATTATAGACATTTTTTTTGGGGTGTCAACATTTTATTTTAACTTTTTTTTAACACTCCTCCTCATTTACCCTACTTTTACCTATCAAAACCGTGATTTATATCATCTTTTCCAAGGATTAAAAAAAGGCAGTTCTTTTCTGCCTTATTCATTATTTTTTATCCTACTTATTTGTTTCTTGCTTACTCTTTTGGTTTTATCAACGCACTCCTCGTCAAAACTTGAAAACAAAGTTCTTCATCCCCACATTTAACTAAACTTAAAGAATACATAAAATCCGGCCATCCCTAAAAGGAGATAAAGATGAACAAAAGCAACGATCAGCATAACATGCTTCCTCCTGAAGAGTTCGGTACCATAGAAACAGGAAATGAAGCCGTCTTGCCTTCAGGCAATGCTGACAGCTCATCTGTTTCCTATCCAACAGAAATTTTCGTGATCCCAAGCTACGGGCGTCCCGTAATGCCGTCACAGATATGTCCCGTACAGGTAACCTCTAAATGGGAAAAAACCATAGAAGATATTGCAGCCTCAAAAGATCATGTCTTTGCTATCTTTTCTTTGGGGGACAAACCGTTAAAGCGTGAACCAACCCATGAAGATTTTCCGGCCATAGGTACTTTGGTCAGACTGTTGCAGGCAAAATCAGGTCCGAATGAATTGCATTTTATATGTGAAGGTCTGTGTCGCGTAAAAATCGAACAATGGATTGACTTTAGCAAAGCATCACTTGCGAAAGTCACATATCCTTCTGACATTTATCCTGAAGAAGGAACCAAAGAAGAATTATCCGTAAAGGCCTATGCCATGTCTTTGGTATCGGCAATGCAGGAACTGTTGCCTCTCTCTCCTTTATATACTGAAGAAATGCGTCAGTATTTGATGCGTTTTAATCAAAATGATCCTTCAATGCTTGCTGACTGCGCTGCATCGATTACCACGGCTAAAACCCAAAAACTCATAGAGGTTTTGAATACCGTCGATGTTTTCAAGCGCCTGAAAATTTCATCAGCATTAATAAAGAAAGAGTTGAAAGCTGCAAAACTGCAGGATCAGATCAGAGGAAGCGTATCCAATCAATTAAGTAAGCGCGAAAAAGAATATTTTCTGCGCCAGCAACTAAAAGAAATTCAAAAAGAACTCGGCAACAAAAGCGATGATCGCACTGCCGAGGCAACCATGTTTGAAAAACGCATGAAAAAACTGACTCCGCCTGAGCATATAGAAAAGCGTTTTTCAGAGGAACTGAAAAAACTCAGGATCTTAGAGACGGGATCTCCTGAATATGCCGTAACCCGTAATTACCTTGACGTTCTAACCACCATTCCTTGGGGCAAAAGAGTTGAAGAGCATATTGATTTGAAGAAAGCCCGAGAAATTCTTGACAAGGATCATGAAGGTCTTAATGACGTCAAAGATCGCATCATTGAATTTTTAGCTTTGGGAGCATTAAGAGGAAGTACTGACGGATCGATTATGCTTTTTGCAGGTCCTCCGGGAGTGGGTAAAACCTCGATAGGCAAATCCATTGCCAAAGCCTTGGGAAGACCTTTCTTCAGATTGTCCTTAGGCGGAGTTGATGATGAATCAGTGATCAAGGGACACCGTCGTACCTATATAGGTTCAATGCCGGGAAAAATCGTGCAGGCCTTGCGTGAATGCGAAGTTATGACTCCGGTGATCATGTTGGATGAAATAGACAAGCTTTCACATTCATATCAGGGAGATCCTGCTTCTGCTTTGCTGGAAACATTGGATCCTGAACAAAATAATTCTTTTCTCGATCATTATCTGGACGAAATAATTGATCTGTCAGGCTGCCTATTCATCTGTACGGCCAACAATACTGACACCATTCCCGAGGCCTTGCTCGACAGAATGGATCCCATCAGACTCTCTGGATATATAGCAGAAGAAAAACTTGCGATAGCCAAAAAACATTTGTTACCGCGCGGTTTAAAAGATGCCAATATAAAAGAGGAGCAATTGCATATAAGCGATGAAGTTTTAGCAAAAATAATCGATGAATATGCCCGCGAAAGCGGAGTCCGCTCTCTTGAAAGAGCTTTGGCAAAAATCATAAGGAAAACGGCGGTAAAACTTGCATCCGGAGAAAAAGAAGTTACCGTCACCGCTTTAGATCTTAAAAAATATTTAGGACCGGCTCCGTTTAAAAAAGAGCCTTCCATTCATGGTGTGGGAGTAATGACAGGACTTGCCTGGACTTCTGTAGGCGGAGCTACGCTTGCCATAGAGTCAAGGCGTATCAGTACTGACGCACAAGGCTTTGAGCTTACCGGCAAATTGGGCGACGTAATGAAAGAGTCTGCACAGATAGCTTACAACTTCATACGATCAAGCATAGGCAAATACTCAAAAGAGCATCAAGACTACTTCACCAAGGCCTTAATTCACTTGCACGTACCAGAAGGTGCTACTCCAAAAGACGGACCGTCCGCAGGCATTACCATGGCAACGTCATTGCTCTCTTTGGCCATGAATCGTGAACCGTCACTGGGAATAGCCATGACCGGAGAACTGTCTCTTACAGGACAGGTTCTGGCTATAGGAGGATTAAAGGAAAAAACCATAGCAGCAAGACGCATGGGGATCAGAACAATAATCTGCCCCAAAGCAAATGAAGAAGATCTGCAGGAGTTGCCGGACGAAGTAAAAGACGGAATGACTTTCCGTTTTGCACAAACTTTCGACGATGTCGTAAAGTTTGTTTTCCCTTAAACAAAAGTGAAAAAACACCGCCTTAGTACAATATCAGGCGGTGTTATATTTTTAACTCAGTGATTTAAAGGCTTATATTCCTTTGCCAATTTTTCATACCATTTTACATACAGATCAGGCGAATAGAGATTGCCTTCCTGCGCATCGGTCTTAATATAGTTTACAAAAGAGTTTCGCTTGGCAGTTGAAAGATCCACATCGCTGTAATAGATCCCTTCTTCTGTAGCACGGGCAGGATTTGTACCGTAATAGTCGATGTAGTTATCAGTACCTTCTGCATCAGTTGAGGGACCGACCACGCAACTGCCGCCCGGGAAGGCCGTTCCCATGAAAGTTCCGTCAGCTGTTTTCTCAGCTCCGACCAGATCTGATGATGCGACATATACTCCGCTTTGGATCACGGTTGCTTCAACACGGCCCTTAAAACGATTGGTCCATGCCTGATTATTATCGGCATAAGGCTTGCCGTCATTTACCGGCATACCGTCATCGCCTAAGTGCTTTGCAGAATAATATGCCCATGACGTCGCCGTAGGATTTAAAATCAGTCTTGCACCGGATGCGGCGTAGTAACGCGACAACTCCGGATAATTATAGGTATCGTAACAAATGCTTACACCCACCTTACCCCAAGGAGTATCAAACAAAAAAGGATCGGTACCGGTTTTGCACCATACCACTTCGCTGCCGAACGGATGGATCTTTTGATACGATCCTACGATCCCAGACGGTCCTGCCACTAAAACTGAATTATAGACATCGTCCGCAGCTTCTCCCTTTTTCTCAGGATAGCCGTAAGCTATGTACACTCCCAATTTTTGAGCTTTTTGTGCAACGGTCGTAGCAGCTTCACCGTTTTCACTCTCCGCAAGTTTCACCTGCATGCGGTCAAGCCTTTTTACATCACCGTTTTCCATGGCATAGCCTGTAAGCACCATCTCGGGGAATACGATCATTTTGGCTCCCATTGAGGCGGCCTGCTCTGAGTACTTCAGGATCTTGGCAAGGTTAGCCTGTTTGTCGCCCCACACTGGCTGTACGTTTACAACGGCAATACGCAACTTATCCGAAATCCCGTCCTGAGCATAACCATTCTGCATCGTTGCAGTAAGTAACAAAGAGAATCCTAACAAGCTCAATGCCAATTTAGATTTGTTCATTTTTTTCTCCGAAACTTTGCAGAACAACTCTGCACTGGTGATATTAAGGCAAAGATTTTCTTTTAAATTCAATAAACATAATTTGCTTCATCAAAGATCGCAAAGCACTCTTTTGAACTGAATTTTTGTTAAAAAAGGTGCAATAAGCTAAAAAAACATATGGTTACTTTCGATTATCCGCTCGTAGCCTCTCTTAAAGTGTCTAACTAAAATCTAAGGATGACTGTTAATACTTACTTAGTAGAAATAATGCTCTTGGGGATCTAACCATGTCATCATTGAAAAAGGCAGCTTGCTTCATCAAAAAAATCCTTACATCTTCAACTGCTTTGCTGACAGCCTCTTTAGTGGCAGCCTCCGTCTCCCAAGGAGCTCAGAACGTACGTCGCGCGCAAACTGTTTTTGATCCTGGTAATGAAGCCGGCAACTGCTTTACAAGCAATTTTCGCAAGCGCAATAAACATGACTGCTTTACAGCTGAAATTCCATTTGAACGCTTGTTTAAAGCAGGACTTACCTTACCTGCACAAGATCTGGTGTTACTTGATGAAATTGCGTTTAACAACGGAGGATACGATGCAATAAGGCTTTGGAATGACAAAGATGCCGAAGCGCTGATGCAAATGGAACATCGTGAAAGACGTGATTATTTGCTGCATCTTAAAGCAGAATCGCAAAACGGCGCTCTTCTTTCCCGTTTGATCTACGCACAGGACGGGACTTTTCATAAATTTGATCACAGGTTTAAATCGCCGTTTTCAGTATACGAGACTTTGCACGTACGCCCAGACGGTCCGTCATCTCTTGAAGAAATCAGTGATCTGATCCGCTACAGCGTGATCTTTGAGCCCAAAACATACACCGATAAAACCTTAAGGATCATGAATGCACTGAATGAACGAGGATTTGAGCTAATTTCGTTATGGAATGCCTGGTGCGATGTCCGCTACCCGTATAAAGCCATAAATACGGTACTTCGTAACGAAAAAGGATCTTTGATAGAGATTCAATTTCATACTCCAGAAGGAGCTTTGATTAATGACCGTACTCATAAAGATTACGAGAAAAGACGTCTTTTTGCCAAAAATACCCCTCAGTACCAAAAACTCTTGAAACGACAATTTGCCATGATTTCCGACTTGGAAACCCCAAGAAATGTCAAGATCATGCAAACTTTCAATCATCAAACCAACAAAAAAGCGGCTTAACTAAAAAAACTCCCGCTCTTTCTTCATGAACCCCGGAGTATTGTTCACCTTGATCGGCTATACTTTGGACATGATAAAAAGAATTTTTCCCGTTTTGGCAATCTTACTCGCCTGCGCAGCACACTCAGAAGAAACATGCAGGCTCATTCCCAAGCCTTCTGAAAATGAAACGGCTTTTGTTCCAGTAGGAGCGCCTATAAACTCTGCCGACAGACACTGCGTCAACTATTACCTTGACATAAAGAAAGATCAAAAGCTCGGATCCGTAAATATTCCGCAGGGACTTTATCCGAAAATATCTCAAAATCAGGAAGGATGGTTCTTTTCAACGCAAAACAGTTTGGGAGATAAGATCAATACCTGTATTTGGTGTGATCGTCTGCAGGCAATTATGGTGCAGGCAAAAGATCCGAACTCTTTATGTGTGATCTCCTATCTTGGTGCCAGATCCTGTATTACATCGGTTCCTTTCTCCGTCGAGCATCAGGATGTAATTCAAGGAAAACAATGCGTTCCTTCACTCGTATACTCAGGACGCTACGGCAATAAATTGAATTTTGCAGTTGACGACTGCTCAAAGATCAGCGCCCCCAATTTTGTATACGATTTAAATTTCGGTTCGATGATCCGCTTTCTTGACGAACGGTACGAAATTCTAAACGCAGACAACGAAGGAATTTACTACCGCAGAGTTTCAAACTCAACGCAAGATCCCTGATTGTCCCTTTCTTTGCTGGTATAATTGCGCTCCATGAAAGATACTAGTTTAAAAATCATATCATTTGTGCCTATTCTGGTTTTCTTTGCCGTCTATAAAGGTACAGGGGATCTCATTTTAGGAACAGCTGTTTTGGTATTCGGCGTTCTGATCACAACAGCTTTGGAATTTATGCTGAAACGAAGCATTTCAAGAATGCAGATTTTCATGGTGGCGGCCGTATTGATATTCGGTATTCCTACAGTGCTGTTGCGCGATCCTTCCTTCATAAAATGGAAGGTTACTGCTGTAAACCTGATTTTGGCTTTGCTTATTTTCATAACCCAATATGTGCTTAAGAAAAATCCGCTCGGATATCTTTTCGGACAGGAATTAAAACTTCCGCAGGAATGTTGGAAATTTTTAGCCTCGTGTTTCATGTTCTTTTTTATATTTGCAGCCATACTCAATGTGATCATAGCTTTTTATCTCCCGACTTTGTTTGGGATCAGTGAGCAGGAAGCAGAGTCTTGGTGGGTTGACTACAAAACTTTCGGCAACGGCATTTTAAATATCCTGTTTGCAATTATTTGCGTGCTGTGGATGGTACTTAAAAATCCGCAGTTACTCTCGGAATTAAAAAAATAAGAATTTAACAAAAGAACAAATTTTTCATAAGGTTAAGAGGATTTTTACCATGCCTGATATGAATTTCGGCAATATTCGCTACGCAGTTATTCCCGTCGCAGGTCTGGGGACCAGACTGTTGCCTGCTACCAAGGCCATTCCTAAAGAAATGATGCCGTTAGTGGATAAACCGCTTATTCAGTATGTGGTAACAGAAGCCGTTGCTGCCGGCATAAAGAACATTGTTCTAGTCACTCATTCATCTAAGAATGCCATTGCCAACCACTTTGATACTTCTTTTGAGTTGGAAGCCACTTTGGAAAAACGAGTCAAGCGTCAGCTCTTAAAGGAAGTACAATCCATCATTCCAAATGACGTTACCATTATGTCAGTACGTCAGGGTGAAGCTTCTGGTTTGGCTCAGGCTATACGTTGCGCCGAACCCATTGTCGGCAGAAGTCCTTTTGCAGTATTGCTTCCTGACGTGATCATCGACGAGGCTAAATCGAACTTAAATACCGATAACCTTGCAGAAATGATTAAACGATTTGAAGAAACAGGCAACCCTCAAATCATGGTTGAAAAAGTTCCCCATGATCTGGTCCACTCTTACGGTATTGTAGATATTGCCGGAAAAGTCCTTGAAGCAGGACAAAGTACCCCCATAAAATCAATCATAGAAAAACCTGAAATTGACAAAGCCCCTTCAGACTTTGCCGTGGTGGGACGTTATGTACTGCCTGCTGAAATTTGGCCTTTGTTTAAACGCACTCCGTTGGGAGCAGGCGGAGAATTCCAGCTTACCGACACTATCGATC
>JALEXT010000072.1 GCA_022779845.1 Succinatimonas sp. | reverse complement strand
ACTGCGACTAAAATACTGTATTTTTTTATTGTTTCAGGTACTCACGACTCGGGGTCGACGTAGGCAGAGCTCTTACCACACTCTTGGGCGTAACCACGGCCACATCGCAGTCAAGCTCGTCAACTACCCGCTGACAAATATTTCCCAAAAGCGCCATGGCCAAACCGCGGCGGGCCTGAGTTCCGATAAACAAAGCCGTAGGCTGCAATTCCTGACACAATGCGGGGATCACCTCGTCAGGATGCCCTTCCCTTATGTGACAACATTGCGCATCTATACCGTGACGGGAGGCAAAGGACAAAACTCTGCGACAACTTTCGCGAATGTTTTCCTCTGATAAAAGTTGCGGAGTAAATCCCGGCAGATCCAAAGCCGCAGGCTGGATCACGGGAATGATGGCGTTGATTAAGTGAATGCTGCAACGGGTAAAACGCGCAAGCTCCTGCGCTTCGCGCAACATGCGCATATTAAGCATGCGTCCCATCACATCATCATCAGAAGGCACGGCAATGGCCACGGCGATGATCCCGGTAGGACGCCACATCTGATCTTTGGCTATATATACGGGAACCGGGGAGTTCGACAGCAACTGCCAGTCAAGCGGAGTAAACAGCACCGTATCTAAAAAGCCGTGTACGTCGGCTGTTTTGATGATGAGATCCGCTCCCTCTTTTTTGGCAACTTCGGTAATACTGCGCCCGGTACTTTTAGACCAGATCACCTGAGACTCTACCTGATATCCCATGGCATTTACCTGAAGATAGGCATCAAGCCATTTACGGTGTTTTTGTACCACATCTTCACGCATACGCTGCTCCTGCTCTATGGAAAGCACCGACGAAATATCGAAGCTGAAATCATAGACAGGTAAAAGTGCGATGATCCTGGGAAGCTGCTTCAAACCGTTTTGGCTTGTTCTGGCATACTGCACTATAGATAAGGCACGCATCAATGCCGGCTGACGCATTTGTCTTGGCTCAATCACCGCGATGACCGTACGGATCTTTTTCATCAACATCACCTCTGAGCACAATAACGCGCCACTTCCTCATCAAGCCTGTGCCAGGCTTTCTTTACTTTACGGATGTAGCCGTTGTGAATATTTTGATTTACGGAATAATGAAAATGGTAATTTCCGACGCCGCGCCAGATCTTGCCGTCTGCTTTTTCTATTTCCCGACGCAACAGGTATCCCATGGCCCATACGTTTTGACAAGGTTTTTTCATCATATCGGATTTAGTCAGCGAAAAACGCGACAATTCTTTCAATCTCACGTCGTTTATCTGGGCAGGACCGCAGTCTTCAGTGCCGTTGGTATTTATCCTGCACCGCCCGTTCATGGGCCCCTGTTCAACGTAAAGAACGGAATACAATAATTCCTCGGGCAATTCAAACTGCCAGGCAGTCCACGCCACGCAACCTCTGATCTCACTGTATTTATCCATAGGCGAGGTGGCATAGGCTATGTCGCGCCAATGCTCGGCACTGCCGTGACACTGCATCACCGCAGCGTCGGCACTGCCTAAACACCACAGCAGAAAAAAAGCGAAACAACCTAAAGTTCTACTGATCGTCATTTTTCAATGCTCTTACCGCCTCAAGCAGCCTTTTTTCAACCGTTTTGGTAGTCGTATCTTTAAAGCTCACCGTCGTTGCCTTGGGATTGGGAACTGCAAATTCTATACTATCTGGTCTTTTGTATTTCACCTGTTCTTGCGACGTTTTCAACTTCACATTCTCTATGAGAGTATTGACCTTAACGCCTCCGCGTACGAGCCTTGCAGGTCTTAACGTAAACACCAAAAGATCATTGCTACCGCGCATGGTAACCGTCATGGAAGTTACGGTTGCCCCGTGCTGCTGCTTTACCATAAGTTCAGAAGGAGATGCGGTGATCTCACATGAAAATCCCGGCTGTTCAAGCTCGGTCTTGTCAATTTCCCAAGGATTGCCGTCGGCATCAAAAAAACGCACGATGAGCATACCGCGATCCGGTACCCCCATCACCAGTTTCGGCACGTATACATTGGCAAATCTCACCACGCCGGAGCTGTCATCGCCCGGGATAAAAGGCGATGACTGGATCTCAAGTTCCTCAAGATCCCCGTCGTCGGCATTTTGATTTT
>JALEXT010000068.1 GCA_022779845.1 Succinatimonas sp. | reverse complement strand
TTTATACATAAAAATTATAGCCGTGATCCTCAGATCACATTTCCGAACATTCGAGTTTGACAATCAGCGACTAAAAATGTTTTTCTAAAGGCATAAAAAGTCTTGATTGGAAAATTAATAAAATTTACTGATCGATGACGGCTTTATCTGTAGTTTCTAAAATTTTATTGCATAACACTATACTGTCAGCTAATATACGCCCCAGTGATTTAGCTAAGAGAATGGGAACAACACCTCAGGAAATAAATCGAGTCCTCGATCTTAAACATTCGACAAAAATCGACACTATTCAAAGGGCATTTAGATCGTTAGGTCATGATCTAGATGTTTTTGTAACCGACTGAACACAAAGGGAACTGCCCTCATCTTCGGATGGGGGCTTTTCTCATCTGATTCACGATATTTTCCATTCTTTATACTGGTTTACGAGCATTAAGGTAAAAAATATAACCGTCATCGATGACGGATCTGGCGACCAAATGAAACGATTATTAGGGATCCGCTAGATGATCCATCAGGATCTTAGAAGATGATCGGAAAGGAAGCTCCGCAGGTGAAATGGCGGGACAATGTTCGGCTGCAGTACGTCTGAACAATTTAGATATTTTTTGAAGATGCTACATTTCAATAATTCCAGCATTAAACGCATAGTCTTCGCATTGCCGTAACCAAATACAAATGAGCTTCTTAATGATTTCAAGTTTTTCCTTCTTTATCAAAGAAGTAATACACTCATGCACGTCTGAAGGAAGGAGCGATGCAAATACTCTGTGTCCAAGTTTTGGGAGGATTTTTGTAAAAAACACGATTTGTGTCTCCGTTAACCATAACACTCAAATAAAGATCTTTTCCATCTGACAAAGATATCTCTTTACCGTCTTTAGGTTTTGCCGCCATAGCCTCTGCATCTGTGATCATATTTCTGGATACTCCTGTTCCCCAAAAATACCTGGGGAGGGAGGAACTGTTCCCAGTACAGCGTATATATCGTCACATGTTGGCTGGATCTGGCATGGTAAACAAATACTTACATTATGAAATTCAAAAGAATTTTTAAATGGATAGGTTTGGCAGGATAATAAAAAAATGTGATGGTGGAGGTGGAGGGAGTCGAACCCTCGTCCCAAAAGGCTTCATCTTCAGCACTACATGTTTAGGCAATCTTTAATCTCGACAGGGGCTGCGGATCGCCACGCCACCTTCTGTCCAGTCTGATAAAAGATTTAATGCTTCCTCCTCAGACGGAGATTCCACACGATCTAGTGAAGAACCGACCCCGATATGACCAAGCGTCACTAGAAAGGCTTGGAATCGAGGGCTTTCAGCAGGTTATTAAGCTGCGAGAGCGAAGGTTTCGTCGTTTGCGACTATTTTTTTACAGCTGTTTTACGAGGCACTGTACCTCGACATGCGCCTTGGAATTCACGCTTCCGGTCGAAGCCAAAAATCACCCCCAAGACAGCTACAAGTTTAACAAATTAACTTGCAAATGCAACCTTCACTTGAAGGCCTTTTTCATTACACGTTCTTTATCGCGTGCCCACTGTCTGTCTTTGATGGAATCACGTTTGTCATGTTCCTGTTTGCCCTTGGCAACTCCGATCTCAAGCTTGGCCCAAGAACCTTTCCAGTAAAGTTTCAAAGGAACGATGGTATAACCTGCACGCTGACTCTTTCCGATAAGTTTGGCTATTTCCCGCTTGTTCAGAAGCAAAATACGCGTGCGGGTCGGATCACTCACTACAAACGCACATGAAGTTTTAAGCGGATTGATAATTGAGCCTAACAGGATCACTTCGTTACCTTTTACGGTGACGTAAGCATCGCTTATATTGGCTTTACCGGCACGCAAGGCTTTCACTTCCCATCCTTGCAGGGAAATCCCGGCCTCAAAGCGTTCTTCAATAAAATATTCGAAACTGGCACGGCGATTAACCGCAATCACATTCGCGCCTTGTTTTTTCTTGACCGCCATAACAAAAAACCAGTATTAGAAAATCGTTGATCTGCTCACAATTTGATGAGCTCTAAGAAAATCATTTTAGACATATTTGGGAAAAACTACAAAATTCCCATCCTGTTTCTCCCCTTCTCTTTTTCATTCATAACTAAAATGCTTTAAAATCGCCACCGAACAGCCGTTAATGATCCCGTAGGCATAATCCAAAAGGACAATTTCATGAGCAACTCAGCACAAAAAAATAAGAAAAATATTACGAACATTGAAAAGCTGCTCACTGCAGCGGTATTCATTTCGTTGTTGCTCTCGGCTGCGAGTATTGTTGCGGCCTTGTGGTTGCTCTACCCTGGGCACATGGATACCTCTCCTGCACAACATTTTGACAAAGCAATGATCATCCTTCTCTCAGGGTTAGCCCTGATTACAGCAGTGAATATCTGTACTTTGAAGGTGCTCAAAGAAAAGCACAACAGAATACGCAATGTTGCCAAAAAACTTGTCTCAGGTGACAAAGATCTGGCAAAACAGGGAATAAACGATCCTGATCCTGCCATTGCTTCCATGTGTGCTTTGGCGAGCCAAAACATAAATGCAAACGATCATGCCGAACAGACGGCACAGGAGCAATTGCAAGCAACTGATTCCGGGTTAAACGCGGTTGCAGAAACCCAGCAAGGATTGCAGGCTCAAATTACGCTCACTCACAATACCGAGCAGGCAGTAGCATCATTAAATGACGGAATATCCCAGATCACCGGCTTTGCCAAATCCGCTCTTGATGAAGTCAGAGCTGCTGAAAAAAATTCCGACGCCTGTCGCTGCGCCATGCAGGATAACATCACCACTACTCATGCTTTGGCCGCCAAGCTCAAAAATTCCTCGGCAGCAGTTTCTGCAATTGCCAAAATGGGAGATGAAATTAACAATATAGTAAATACCATTGCAGGCATTGCTGATCAAACTAATCTACTGGCTTTGAACGCAAATATAGAAGCAGCCCGCTCGGGCGAATACGGGCGCGGTTTTGCCGTTGTAGCAGATGAAGTTCGCGAGCTTGCAAAACAAACTGCCGTACAGGCAGGTCAGGTTACGGCTACGGTGGAAAGACTTATGGGAGCAGTTGACAATACCGTCAAAGTCATGGCGCTGTGTGAAGGCGAAATGAAAAATTCCGTAGACCAAAGTTCACGTGCCAATTCTTCAATTGAAGAGATCATGGGGACCTTTGCCACCATATCCGATCTCAACGAACAAATTGCCAATTCCTGCGCCACTCAGGCTGAACATACCAACGGCATACTTCAGGCTGCCTCTGAAATAAGTTCTCTGACCGATTCAGGAAACAAGGGACTTGCCCGCATCAAAGAAGAGCTGGGTTCGGTTTCTTCTCTTATTGAAAACCAGCTTGAACTGTTGCGCAACTGATACTTATCATCAGTTCCTAATCGTCAAATTATCTCCGTACCGCCTGCATTATCTGCTTAATGCCGCAGCGGTATATTTTCAAATTGGCATGTTTTTTTCATAACTCTCCGCAGAAGAACGCCGCGGCAAAAACAGACCGCGACAGGAGAGTTAGATGTCGCTTTTTCTGCATACCAATTTGTCAGCATTGCAATCTCAATATTCATTGCAACGCAGTACCGCAAAACTTGATACCAGCTATCAGCGCATATCCACAGGTTTACGCATCAATACAGCCAAAGATGATCCAGCCGGCATGCAAACCTCGGATCGCTTCACCAGAGAAATCAATGCTCTTGATGAAACCAACCGCATAGCCCAAAACGGCATATCCTACGCTCAGACGGCAGAAGGCGCCATTGACGAAATCTCCAACATGCTGCAGACCATTCGTACTTTGGCACTGCAATCTGCCAACGGTACCAATTCGGCTGAAGATCGCAATTCACTGCAACAGGAAGTTGACGAACTGAACGAAGAAATTTGCCGTATTGCCAACCGCACCACCTTTGCAGGCGAAGAAATATTAAGCGGAGCAGCCTCAGTAGCCCGTTTCCAAATATCCCCAGATCCCAATTCGGTCATAAAAATTGACCTGCGCTGCGGCTTTCAAACCGGAGCTCTGGCAAAACTTGCAGGAGAGTACGCTACCGGAGGCAGCGGGAGCACTGCCGAATTTACCGTTACCGATGATGACGGAGTAGCCCGCAGTTATAAATTCGTAGACATATTTTCATACGATCAAAACGGCAAAGGCATCGATATAAGCACCTATTCAGGAGCTCAGGCGGTGTTGGGAGGCATCGATCAGGTTTTAAACGCCGTCGATTTCAAGCGCGCAGAATTAGGGGCCGTGGAAAATCGTCTTGAATCC
>JALEXT010000067.1 GCA_022779845.1 Succinatimonas sp. | reverse complement strand
TTTATACATAAGAATTATAGCCGTGATCCTCAGATCACATTTCCGAACATTCGAGTTTGACAATCAGCGACTAAAAATGTTTTTCTAAAGGCATAAAAAGTCTTGATTGGAAAATTAATAAAATTTACTGATCGATGACGGCTCTAGCAATAAGCTGTAAATTTAAGGAATTAAAGTGAAAGAAATCACCGAAGACTTTCTTTTGGAACCTGCCGACAAGGACAGGCTGGCCTCGCTTGCAGGTCCTGAGGATGCCAACTACCGTCAGATAGAAAAACGTCTCGGCGTGAGAATTGCCGTCTCAGGGGCTCACGTACATCTGCAGGGGCAGCCTTTAAAGCTCTCAAAAGCGGAAAAAATTCTCAAAAATCTTTATGTGGATACCGCTCCTCTTAAAAACGGGAAAGTCCGCTATTTAACAGCAGATCAGGTACACCTCGCCATAACCGAGGGCATAAGACTTGAGCAAACCGACGACGATTATGCGCAAAACGAGGATCGAGGCAGCGTCGGAGCTCTTTATCAAAAAGCCTCCAATTTCAAAATCAAACGCGGTTTTGTCAAAGCCCGTACCGAAAATCAGGCTGAATATATCAACAGGATCTGCAGCCATGACGTAACCTTCGGCATAGGCCCTGCCGGTACCGGCAAAACCTATCTTGCCGTGGCCGCGGCTGTAAACGCACTTGAAAGCAATCAGGTGACCCGTATTATTCTGACCCGTCCTGCAGTCGAAGCCGGTGAAAAATTGGGCTTTTTGCCAGGTGATCTGTCACAGAAGGTAGATCCTTATCTAAGACCGCTTTACGACGCGCTCTTTGAGATGCTGGGTTTTGAAAAGGTAGAAAAACTCATTGAGCGTTCGGTGATCGAAATTGCCCCGCTTGCCTATATGAGAGGACGTACCTTAAACGACTCTTTCATCATCCTTGACGAAGCTCAAAATACAACCGTCGAGCAGATGAAAATGTTTTTAACCCGCATAGGTTTCAATTCAAAAGCCGTGATCACAGGAGATCCAAGTCAGATAGATCTGCCTCATAACGTACGTTCCGGACTGAAAAATGCCGCAGAAGTTCTGCGTGATACTGATGCCATAGGCTTTACTTTCTTCGGATCTCAGGACGTAGTCCGCCACCCGGTGGTAGCTCAAATCGTAAGTGCCTACGAAGCTTTTGAAAAAGAGCACGGAGACACCAGCGTATACCGTCCTAAAAAAAGACTGGAAAATTTTGAAGATCAGGATAAGGAAAACGCATGAACGTTGAAGTTGAACTGCAAATTGCCACCGTCGATCAAGACGGCATCCCGACGGAAGAAACTTTAAAAAAATGGGCGAAAGTTGCTCTTGAAACTGCGGGACGTACCGAAGACGCCGAACTGACCGTGCGCGTTGCCATGTCCGATGAAGTACAGCATTTAAACGGCATCTACCGCGGTATCGACAAGCCCACCAATATTTTGTCTTTTCCCTTTGAATGTCCGCCTGAAGTCAAACTGCCGCTGATAGGTGATCTGGTAGTATGTCTTGCCGTGTTAAAACGCGAGGCTTTGGAACAGCACAAAAGCATTGAAGAACATTTTGCCCACCTGATCGTACATGGTTGTCTGCACTTAATAGGTTATGATCATATAAAGCCTGAAGACGCTTCCGCCATGGAACCCTTGGAAATCAAAGCCGTACAAGCTTTAGGTTTTGACAATCCCTATAAGGACGATGAATATTAAATGTCAAACGACAGCAGTAAGAGCGACAGGGAAAACTTTTTTTTACGCCTGTTGCATCCAGGAAAACCCGACTCGCTTGAAGATCTTGAGCAGGTCATAGACGACGCCAGACGTCGCGAAATAATTTCCCGCAATACCGAAGACATGATCAAAGGAGTTTTTGACGTAGGACGACAGCGCGTCTCCGAGATCATGATCCCCAGATCTCAGATGATCACCATAAACTCAAATGCCACTTTGGAACAGGCTGCCTCCACGGTAGCCTCCTTCGGACATTCGCGCTATCCCGTCATATCAGGTGACAAAGATCATATCGAAGGAGTACTGCTGGCAAAAGATCTGTTGCCTGCTTTATCGGGGATCACCGCTTGCAATACGATCAAAGATCTTTTGCGTCCCTGCGTGATCGTTCCTGAATCCAAACACGTAAGCTCCATGTTGCGCGAATTTCAGAACAGACGTTTTCACCTGGCGGTGGTAGTTGACGAATTCGGCGGTGTCAGCGGACTTATTACCATTGAAGATATTCTCGAACTCATCGTAGGCGATATCGACGACGAATACGATCGCGAAGAAGATGACGACGATGGCGCTTTTATTTCAAAAGCACGCGAAAAAAATACCTATATAGTCAAAGGAACTACCCCTGTTGAAGACTTTGAAGAATATTTCAAAGTCAAACTTCCGCAGGCTGGGGTTGATACCTTTGCAGGACTGGTATTGCATCTTTTGGGATATTTTCCAGAAAGCGGCACCAAGCTTTCATTTGATCACTTCGACATAGAAGTATTGTCGGCAGGAAAACAGCGCATCAACCTCCTGCGGGTGAAACTGACATCTTCTCAGGTATGAATGCACAAAAATTCCGACAATCTCAAACCTAAGCTGCGGCAGTTTGCCGATGCCGATGATTACTGCTCAGGAAAATAAGACCTATCGCCAGTTTTTTTCCTGGCAAACGCATTGCGGCATTTATAAACAGCGCCTTGTATAAACTCGCGACAAAGCACGCGGTTTTACGACGCCTTTTCATAAAGAGACGGTATAGACATGTTCTCCAAATTTATCTTTTTGCTGCTTAAAATATTACACGGCAGTAC
Organism: Succinatimonas sp.; assembly: GCA_022779845.1. GTDB lineage: Bacteria > Pseudomonadota > Gammaproteobacteria > Enterobacterales > Succinivibrionaceae > Succinivibrio. The sequence continues at coordinate 6,496 of JALEXT010000067.1, read as the reverse complement.
GCTTATTGCTTTTTGTCTGTCAAAACCCGGCAGAATAATATGTGCCGCATCCTTAGGACTTGCCGGTACTTTAGGATATGCTCCTTATGATCTGTGGCTCGTACTCTTGGGCAGCATTACGTTGCTTTTTATTCTGCTTTCGGGATTAAAATCGGCAAAAGCAGTATTTGCCACCGTACTCACCTATTTTGCCTGTCTTAACCTTGCATCGCTGTCATGGCTTAATTTCGTCATGGAAGGTTTCGGCGGCATGCCGACTTTTGCAGCCTGGGCAGTAACTGCGCTCTTTGCGCTCTATCTTGCGCTGCACTATGCCTTGTTTGCAGCCTTGGCAAAACATTTTTCAAAACGCCGTCAGGCGGTGTTCATTTTCTACTTTTTACCAGCATCTTTTGCAGCTGCCGACTTTACTGTAGGTCAGTTCTTAAGCGGTTTTCCCTGGATGTACTTCGGCAATACCGCACTGCAGGGACCGTTTGCCTCCTTTCTGCCTCTGATAGGAGTACGCGGAACTTCGGTCCTCATGACGTTTACAGCATCAGCCGTTGCCATGGCCGCTTTAAGACGCTATCTCTATCTTCCGGCAGCAGGACTGATCATTCTTTCAGGGATAATGCTTACAGGTGTAAGCTATACGCAGGCATCTTCAGAACACGACGTGGCACTGGTACAGGGAAATCTTGAACAAAGCGTACGCTTGGGACCTGATGCATTTCAAAAATCACTTGCCGTTTATTGGGAAGCAAGCCGCGATCTTCTGGTAAAACACTCACTGGTGATTTGGCCTGAGGCGGCCTTGCCATTTTATCTTAACGATGCCATGGATGTAATTTCAGATCTTGACAGCGCGGCAAGAGCATCTGACTCCAATCTGGTTACCGGGGTGTTAAGACGCGACGAAAACGGCCGTTACAACAGCATCGCCGTATTGGGTAAAAGAGACAGTAACGCAATACAAATTTACGACAAACGTCATTTGGTACCGTTCGGTGAATACGTACCTTTTGAAAGTCTGCTAAGGCCTTTGGGCAAGATCTTCAATATACCCATGTCCGATTTCACCGCTCCTGAGCACGCAACCCTGCCTCTTAAAATACAGGGCGTAACCTATATACCGGCAATATGTTACGAAGCAATTTTTCCTGAGCTTGCCCTGTCTCTTGATTCAAAAGATGCAGGCGCAATCCTCATGCTGAGCAATGACGGTTGGTTTGGCAACACCCGCGGACCACTGCAACATTTCAATATAGCAAGAGCCCGCACTCTTGAACTGCAAAAACCCATGTTGCGCATCACCAACAACGGTATAAGCGCCCTCATAGGTCCTGACGGTATCGCACAAAAAATGCTTCCGCGCAATGAAGAAGCAGTGCTTGAAACGAAATTCACCCAAAGAAACGGTCAGACCCCGTATTCGCGCATAGGTTCATGGGGAGCTTTTTTAATCATGCTGATGCTGATCATTGGCGGATTTATAAGTTCAAGGATAAAAGCAGATGAAAAAGCAGAACGTTTTAAAGAACTTATAAGACCTTAAACGAGAAAAGCCGCCGGAGCAAATCAATCAAGGCAGTTGCGCTGCCTTCCGCAGCTGTCCGGCGGCTTCCCCGAAGACTAGAGACGGAAGTTCGAACCGCCTGCAAGTCTTCCCGCTGAAAGTCGGTATGAATTTTTGCCTGCTTAAGATCTCCCTAAGCACGCTTTAAATATAGTCCGGACTTAAAAAAGCGCAAGTTAACTGAGATTTTCTATCAGCCGCGTGCCTCATCAGTCTTCATGATAGCCGAAAGCTCATGCTCGGCCCTCTTTTTGCTGAGCACGCGTCCGTTATGACGCTCATATGAAAAATATAAAAAAAGTAAAAACAATAATAAAACCGAACCTGCTCCGCTTAAACAGTAGCGCCAGCTGAGATCTTCTTCTCCGGCATTTCTTGCACTGCTTATTACTCTGCCGGCCCTGCATCCGCGCGATGAGCATTTGACTTCCATACCGAGCATCCCGTTTTCATACCATACGTGTTTGGGAAAACTCACCTCAAGCCCGCTTTTTGAAACCATCTTTCTTGCATCTGCCACAAAGCGTTCCATAAAACTCATAAAATCCCGCGGCGAGGCGTTAAACGATCTGATCTGAGCGTACGAAAGCCCGGGCTCTGCACACAAACTGCCTCCGGATACAGCCGCATCATCAGGCAGGATGAGGTTATCGGCGATACTTCCGTCCTGATACGCGTCCAGTCTTAAAACGGCGGTATCGGCAAGATAAGCTTTTTTCTTTATTTCAAGCTCGTCACTTACCCCGTTTACAAAATTAAGCACGCTGTGATCACGCATATCAAGATAATTTGCCAAAGAAAAGTTGCCGCCCACTGCCAGATCCAAAATACTGTCTGCTCTTAACTGCAAAGATGAAATATCCACGGTTCCCCTGATCAGACTCTCACCTCCTGAAACTATGAGATCCAAAGTTTTTCCGTCTATGCTTCCGCGAATATCCACGCGCGCGCGGGGATCAGGATGAGGCAGGCTTCCTTTGGCACCTTCAAGCTCTCCTAAAAAAATCTTAGTGTGCAATCTGTCGCGAATAAAAAGTGCGGCGCTGTCATCATCAAAACTTGGCAACTTTCCAAGTTCCAATCGTCCCGGGACAATATGCGAACTCTCTTTTGGAGATACCTTGAAAGATCCGACGTCAAAATACGGTTCCCATTTTGAAACGATGTCCCCGAAAATTTTTGCTCCGTTCTCCAGTCTTATATGTTCAACGTGTGCAAGATCGCCAATCATGATCGCAGCTTTTCTTCCGCTTACGCTGCCTGAGATCCTAAGTTCGTCAACCAAGGCTCCGCTAAGCTCTTTTGGCAAAGGAGCGTCCTTGCCGTCACATACCCTAAGATATGATCCGCGGTATTCTTTAAGATCTGAATGCAGATTGGATCCGAATCCTAAAAACACGCCTATTCCGCCCGATCCTTCTGCCTGCACGTTTCCTTTGAGATTTACACTGTTACCGTGTCCGTAAACAACCGCCACTCCCGCACTGTCATAACCGTTTTCCACGAAATCGGCATTTTTATCCAGAGTAAAGACATTGCCTGATCCGTCTATACGCACTCCTGCAGATCCTGCACCCGAGGCAATGACGGACGAATTTTGCAGGATCTCATTGTACGATCCCATGACATGAGTACCGGTAGTAAGAGGAAGTACCGATGCCCGACTTACGTCATATACACCGTTGCGCTCAGAATATGCAAAAAAGCCCGACTTTATCTCCCTTCTGACCAAAGCATCGGCTCTGCCTTGTGACCATACCGTAGTGCCGATAAATTCACGCGGCCTTACCTCAAACCCCAGATCTTTTAACAAAAGCATCTCAGGCTCGGTATAAAAGCCGTAATTTACATAGGAACTTCCGGATAAGAGCGTGTTCTCCAAAGGAAGAAAAAAATTCCCTTGAGAATTTGTCTGCAATTTTAGAGAAGCACTTCCGCGTTCTTTCAATGCAAACGAGGAAAGCTCACCTCTTTCAAGCTCAGACTGTCGTTTCGTTTTGCCGTTTTCTGAAGATAAAAGCGTTTTAAAACGTCCTGAACCTGCATCAAAACCTAAACAGACAGGAGCAAAAGCAAGTGATAATGCAGCTTTGTCATAATAAGAGCCGTTTTGCGGAATTAAACGCAATGACGAATGATAAAGCCCCTGACTTAAGATCTTCTCAGACGGTACGTACTGATAAATAATTCCAGCGCTTTGTTCGGAATTTGCCGAGCACGCAAAATCTCTGCCTTCTTCTTTAAAAAGTTCCACCGGCAAATAGATATTTTTTCTCTCACCATCGAAACTGCGCCGCAGCAAAAAACTCAGCAAAGTTCCGTAGCGGTTGTACTGCATACTCTCTGCAAGTGATGGAAGATACTTTTTTTCACGATCATGAAACGGACATTGTTTTTGAAGAACTTCAGAAGGAAGAGAAAGGGCATCAAGCTGCACATAAGTTTTTCCCGACCAAAAAAGCGCATCGTCGGCAGATCCTGCTTTGGGAAAATCACTGCCTAAAGCACAGGCCGTCCCCGTCATCACCATAAAAGTCCAAGCTGCAAGTTTTTCAAGATCAAGGACTTTCATAGACAATCGGCGCTTTTCTCTTTAAGAGCACAACGCCGCCTCCTTCAACATCTGATGACGATCGTACTTAAGATCAAACAGCCGTTTTGCAAGCCTTTTTAAAACTGTGCAGGATTCAAAAGCACCGGACGTCCGCTGCGCTCGCGCAAAGCTTTGTTCAGAAGATCGTGATCGATCCCAGGGGTTTTAAAAAACTCAAGATCACTTTGCGTAAAGTTAAAAGGCACCTGTGCATCCACATCGTCAAATTCAGCAGAAGTACGGGACAAAGGCTGATGGACCTCGATGTATATGCCGCCGTCCGGAGCTACGAAATGCTTGATAGGCTGATTTATAAATTCAACTCTTGTACCGACGGGTACGATATGAAACAACCTTTCTATATCATCGTGGCGCAACCTCACGCAGCCGTGAGATACGCGCAGACCGATACCGAAATCGGCATTGGTTCCGTGAATGGCATAGAGTTTGCCCACATACAATGCGTACAATCCCATGGGATTATCGGGACCTGCCGGATAAACCGCAGGAAGGATCTCTCCTTGGGCTGCATATTCTGCACGCATGGCAGCCGTGGGGGTCCAGGTAGGACCGTCTTTTTTACGTTCCACTTTGGTAACCCAATTAACCGGAGTACTCTTGCCGAGCTGACCTATGCCCACTGGAAAAATTTCAACTTTTCCCTGAGTATAGTAATAAAGACGCATTTCGGCCGAATTGAGCACTATGCCTTCATGCACGGCATCAGGCAGGATCACTTTTTGCGGGATCACAAGTTCGGTACCCTTGCGCGGCACGATGGGATCGACCTGAGGATTGGCTTCTATGACGTTTGACAATCCCAACTTATATTTGGCAGCCACGTACTCCATGGTAGTAGTACCGTCGCGACCTATACGGTAAACGCTTTCCTCACCTACCATACGGGTAGAATCAGTAACGCTGTAGGTTAAACCGGCATATGCCGATCCTGTTGCCGCCAGCATGATCGCAGTCAGCATTGCACTAAGCTTTGTCATAAAAAATAAACCCGTTAAACAAAAGTCCTAAAGCGCAGGACCGCTACAAAAAGTTTGACGTTATTTTAGACCATTTGCCACCGCAGGGTCCAAACAAGACTGAGCTTATGTTTTTTTACAGCGCAAACGCAGTCCAAATCTGGGCTTTTTTAGGACAATCCACCGTTTGATGCGTTAAAATAGCTGAATTTAACAATATTTAACGTTTAACCATGATTTAGGCGCAATCACACTGGATCCTAAATTACCCATTTGAAACGGAGATCAAGATGTCCGCCGAAGACAAAATTCCATACAATCCTCAGGAAATAGAACCGGAAGTTCAAAAATACTGGGAAGAACACCAGACTTTCCATGCCGTAGAAGACGACAGTAAGGAAAAATATTACTGCCTGGTGATGCTCCCCTACCCGTCGGGACGTCTGCACATGGGTCACGTGAGAAATTACGCCATAGGCGACGTGATCGCCCGCTTCCAGCGTTTAAACGGCAAAAACGTCATGTCTCCCATAGGCTGGGATGCTTTCGGCATGCCTGCTGAAAATGCCGCCATCAAAAACGGCAGACAGCCAGGGGATTGGACTTACGACAACATTGCCTACATGAAAAAACAGCTCAAGTCTTTAGGTTTTGCCTATGACTGGGAGCGTGAGGTTGCCACCTGCCGTCCCGAATACTACAAATGGGAGCAGAAATTTTTCGGCCAGCTCTATAAAAAAGGACTCGTTTACAAGAAAGTCTCCACGGTCAACTGGTGCCCCGTCGATCACACTGTGCTCGCCAACGAGCAGGTAGAAGAAGGCTGCTGCTGGAGATGCGGAGCGAAAGTTGAGCAGCGCGAACTGCCGCAGTGGTATTTTAAGATCACAGCTTACGCCGACGAACTTTTAAAAGACATAGACAAGCTTGAAGGCTGGCCTGAACGCGTTCGCACCATGCAGCGCAACTGGATAGGGCGCTCGGAAGGTCTTAACATTACCTTCAAAGTTGCAGACAGCGATCAAAGTTTTACCGTTTACACCACCCGCCCCGACACCTTCATGGGCGTTACCTATATTTCCATTTCCGCGAACCATCCTTTGGTAAAGGAAGCCTGTCAGCACAATCCTGAACTTGAAGCCTTCTGTCAGGAATGCCGTACTCATAAGAGTGCCGAAGCTGACATCGCCACCATGGAAAAGAAAGGCATGTTTACGGGCTTTTATGCTGTGCATCCTTTAAACGGACGCAAAGTTCCCGTTTACGTAGCCAATTTTGTGATCATGGATTACGGTACCGGTGCCGTCATGTCTGTTCCTGCTCACGATCAGCGTGACTACGAATTTGCCAAGAAATACGGCATAGAGA
>JALEXT010000110.1 GCA_022779845.1 Succinatimonas sp. | reverse complement strand
CTTTACGCTGTTCCTGATGTTCAAGCTGCAGTTGCAATTCAAGAGCTTTTTCATCGACGCGTATGCCCATTGAAGAAAGTTCGAAGCTGCGTTTTAACACAGGATACCAGATGAGAATATCGCCGTTCAGACCTTTTTTACCGTCTTCTGCCACAGTAGTCCAATCGTCGTAATCGGGGGCGCGTCCGTCATGTTTCTGCCCGTTTGAAAGTTTCCCGCCTATACCGATGATGAATACGGCACCGTATTTTTCGCAAATGGCATCCTCACGCTCTTTCGGCGTTTTATCAGGATATAAAGCGAGCAGATCTTCTGAATGGATAAAATGGATTTCCTGCGGAAGGAAAGGTTTTAGCGTTTCATAGGCATCACAGGCCAAATACTCCGTACGCAGTATGGCTGCATAGATACGTTTTACCACATCCTTTAAATGAGCTACCGTACGATCTTTACGTTCGATCACGGCTTCCCAGTCCCATTGATCTACATACAGAGAGTGCAGATTATCCAGTTCCTCATCGGCGCGGACTGCGTTCATGTCGGTATAAATGCCGTAATGAGGTTTTACCCCCATTTGAGCCAAAGTCAGACGTTTCCATTTGGCGAGGGAATGAACTATTTCAGCAGGGCGATCTCCAAGATCTTTTACCGGGAAAGTTACCGGGCGTTCAACGCCGTTTAAATCGTCATTGATACCGAGGCCTCTTAATACAAAAAGCGGAGCGGTGACGCGGCTTAGACGCAACTCGGTACTTAAATTTTGTTGAAAGAAGTCTTTTATTTGTTTGATGCCCTTTTCGGTCTGGCGTTTGTCAAGCAGTGCCTTATAACCTTCCGGAAGAATGAGGCTCATTTGTTTTTTTTCCTTTTAATTTACATAAAAAAGGCGGGCAATGCCCGCCTCAGGGGAGATCAGTGTACGCGATCGCCGTTTTGGGCACCGTCGTCCACACCCAGTAAGAATACTTTGTCATTGCCTGGACCTGCGGCGGTAACCATGCCTGACGAAAGGCCGAATTTCATCTGACGAGGTTTCAAATTAGCAACGAGGACTACTTTACGTCCTACAAGTTTGGCTACGTCACCGTAAGCTTGCTTGAGACCTGCAAAGACTTGCCTTTTTTCAAAACCTATGTCGACTTCAAGTTTTAACAGCTTGCGGGCTTCTTTGACTTCTTCGGCTTTGACAATGGTACCGATGCGCAAATCTACTTTGGCAAAGTCATCGATGGTTATTTCATCGGCAAGAGGTTCAAATTCCTGTTTTTGAGCTTGGTTATTTTGTGCCTGAGCTTTTTTAAGATCCTCTTTTGAAGCTTCGATCATGGCATCTATTTGCGACTTTTCGATACGTGAATAAAGAGGTTTGAAGCGGTTTATGGCGTGATCGTAAAGCGGCTTTTCGACATCCTGGAATTTAAGATCATCGTTTAAAAACTCGGCAGCATGTGCAGCAACTTCAGGCAAAATCGGACTTAAGAAGGTGATGAGTGCACGGAACAGGTTAAGCCCGTCGGTACACACGCGCTGTAATTTGTCTTCCTGACCTTCTTCTTTGGCAATGACCCAAGGAGCTTCTTTGTCGATATAGCGGTTGGCTTCATCTGCAAGTTCCATTACGGCGCGTACTGCATCACCGTAATTGCGACTTGAATACCCCTCGTAAACAGCTTTCTTGGTAACGGCAATTTTTGAGAGAATTTCCTCGTTCCAAGCTTGTTTTGCCAGTTTTCCGTCAAAGCGCTTGCTGATGAATCCTGCAGTTCTTGAGGCCAGATTGACAACTTTGCCGACGATATCGGAGTTGACTTTTGCCATGAAGTCATCCAGTGAAAGGTCGACATCGATCACCTGAGAGGAGAGCTTTGAGGCAAAGTAATAACGTAAGGATTCAGGCTTTAAGAATTTTAAGTAGGTATTGGCCTTAATGAAAGTGCCCTTTGATTTGGACATTTTGGCACCGTTTACGGTGACGTATCCGTGTACAAAGATATGTGATGGCAGTTTCATGTCGGCAGCCATCAATGTGGCAGGCCAGAACAGTGAATGGAAATAAAGTATGTCCTTGCCTATGAAGTGACACATTTCAATATCGCTCTTATCGTCTATGAACGGAGCAAAATCTATTGCGTGAGTATCACAGTAGTTTTTAAGGGAAGCTAAGTAACCTATAGGGGCATCCATCCACACGTAGAAGAATTTATCCTCAGTTCCCGGAATTTTAAAGCCGAAATATGGAGCATCACGGGAAATATCCCACGGTTTGAGTCCTGCCTTGAACCATTCTTCAAGCTTATTGGACATTTCTTTTTGGATGACACCGGAGTCTTTGATAAAAGAGTGAAGAAAGTCGTGGGCTTTGGGCAGATCAAAGAAGTAGTGCAGGCTTTCGCGTAATTCAGGCTTGGCGCCTGATACGGTCGAATAGGCATCTTTAAGCTCGGTAGGTTCGTAAGTTGCGCCGCAAACTTCGCAGTTGTCACCGTATTGATCTTTGGCACCGCACCGAGGACAGGTTCCCTTTACAAAGCGATCCGGCAGGAACATTTGTTTCTCAGGATCGTACAGCTGGGAGATCTTTTTGGTGATGATAAAACCTTTTTCTAAGGCTTTTTTGTACATCTCACTTGAAATTTCTTCATTTTCTTTTGAGTGAGTACGATAGTAATTATCGTAGTGTACTAAAAAGCCCTGCAAATCCTCATAGTGGGATTTTGAGGTCTGTTCTATCATCTGTTCTGGGGTAATTCCCAATTGGTGGGCTTTAATCATCACCGGTGTACCGTGACAATCGTCACCGCAGACGTAAAAAACCTTGTTGCCCACGGCACGCTGAAAGCGTACCCAGATATCGGACTGAATGTGCTCAAGCATATGCCCCAAATGGATCGGTCCATTGGCATAAGGCAGTGCGTTGGTGACCAAATATGTTTTGGCTTCGCTCATTGCTGACCTCAAAAAAATCTTGATGTAAAAATTCTAAATTAACGCCACATTTTATCATTTAAACTTTAATTACGCGTGACGAGACGTCATACGATGCAACAACGTTTTTACGGGAAGTTGTGAAAAAACTACCGCAGCGAACATTAATATGCATCCAACAAGTTGTCTTGAGCTTAAATTGTCCCCTAAAAGCAGTACGCCAAATATTGTACCCATTACCGATTCAAGGGAGAGAATGATGGTGGCAATTACCGCATTTACACCGCGTTGACCTACTATCTGCAAAGTGTATGCAACACCGTTTGACATGATCCCGCAATAGATGAAAGCAGGGGCTGCCGCAAGAAAATTTTCCAAGCTGTCACATCCTGTAAACAGCATCATTAAAAGCCCCAGGAAAGATGCTACAAAGAATTGTCCGCAGGATAATTCCACTCCGTCGCAACGTTGTACGAAATAAGCTATGACCAGAATATGTACGGCAAAGATCACCGCACAAATTAGTACCAAAAGATCTCCGAATTCAAGGGAAAGACTGTTCTTAATACATAAAAGATAAAGCCCGATTGTAGCTAAAATTACGCATATCACTGTTTTTAAAGACGGTTTTTGTCCTAAAAAAACACTGATGATGGGAACGAAAATCACGTAGAGCGAAGTGATGAAACTCGCTTTGGAAACGTCAGTGTGTTGAAGACCGAATTGTTGAAAACTTTCAGCTGCAATAAGGCACATACCGCAGACTAAAGATCCACAAAGTAACGCTTTTGGCGAACTTTTTTTTATGATGCTCCCGCGTGCTTTTGCTCTTTTTCTTATTAAGATTATTACAGGAATGAGAAATACGCCGCCTATAAAGGTACGCATGAAAGTAAAGGTATAAGGGCTTACATGGTCCATGCCTAGTTTTTGACCTATGAATCCGCTGCCCCAGATCACTGCCGTTAAAAATAGAAGGGAATATTGTCTTAGTTCAAATGTGCTCATACTTTAAAAAAGAGATTTAATATCTTAGTAATGGATAAAACAGAGTGCGAATTGAAGTCACATGAATAATGTTTAAATTCTTATTTAAACAAAAGATTAATTCAATGCAGAATGTTTCTTTAGAATTATCAGCATTTACTGTTTTTCTGACAAATTTTTTATAAAAGCAAAAATAGTTTTTTTTTCTGCGATAAACCTTTTTTATACCTTATTTTTTGGGATTATTTGTGACTGAGTTTTAAGCTGAAATCATTCAGATGATGATTGATATAGTCAAACGGTTATTCGTCGTCTGGAAAGAACAAATTATGTGAATTTAATGTCTCTTTCATAATCGGATCTTTCCTAACAACTGCTTATTTTCAGCAAGGTCGGCAAAGGCTAAGTTCTGCTACGCAAAACTCCCTTGCAATTCAGGATGTCTCTTTAAAATTGCAGCCAGCTCTTCCTTTGACACTTTTAATGCTCTTAATATTGTTGCTGAAGGAACTCCGTCCTTAGCCAAGGCTACGAAATTATTTTCTTTTTCCTGTGCTATGCCTTCTTTTATACCTTCTTCTCTGCCTTCTTTTTTATAACTCATCATGGAGCTGTTGTAATCCAAAATTTCCATCTCTCGATTGATGTAGTTGTGCCTTTCCTTGTCGTCTGAAAAGAACAAATCATATGAATCTATTACGTCTTTCATAATGGGATCTTTCCTCGCGATTGCTTCTTTTTCCTTAAACGTTAGTTTCTTT
>JALEXT010000026.1 GCA_022779845.1 Succinatimonas sp. | reverse complement strand
CGTTTGACCAGTACTTTCGGATCATTCAGCACGCGTTGTTTTGCTTCCCATTCTTTTCTTGAAGGTGCATTCTTACGCTTTTCAGAAGGAGCCTTAAATGATGAAGTATCGTCAATAGCTACTTCCATGATGTCGGTGATCTTTTTCTCAATCTGACGCGGAATTATCCCGTGTTCCTCGTTAAATCGCTGTTGGATATCGCGACGTCTTTTAGTTTCTTCAATGGTAACCTTCATAGAATCGGTTATCTTATCTGCGTAGAAAATGGCTTTACCGTGTACATTGCGAGCGGCACGTCCCACCGTTTGAATAAGCGAACGAGAAGAACGCAAAAAACCTTCTTTATCCGCATCCAATACGGCTACCAGAGATACTTCAGGCATATCAAGTCCTTCACGTAACAGATTGATACCAATCAAAGCGTCAAACTGCCCCAAGCGCAGATCCCTAATGATCTCCATGCGTTCAACCGCATCAATATCAGAATGCAGATAACGTACGCGAATGCCGTGTTCATCAAGATATGAAGTTAATTCCTCCGCCATTTTTTTGGTAAGCGTCGTAACCAATACCCTCTCATTACGTCCGGCACGTTCACGAATTTCGGACATAACATCATCAACTTGAGTTGCAACCGGCCTTACCTCTATTTCCGGATCTAAAAGTCCCGTTGGTCTTATGAGCTGCTCTGCTACCTGGGATGAATGTTCCAATTCATAGTCAGCAGGAGTAGCCGAAACGTATACAGTCTGCGGTTGCTTGCTTGCAAATTCCTCAAATTTCAAAGGACGGTTATCAAATGCCGACGGTAAACGAAATCCGAAATTCACCAAACTTTCTTTTCTGGCATGATCTCCCCTGAACATAGCTCCAATCTGCGGTACAGTAACATGTGATTCATCTATAAAAAGCAGACCGTCATCAGGAAGATAATCAAAAAGACAAGGAGGAGCCTCCCCCTCTTTACGTCCTGTTAGGTAGCGCGAGTAGTTTTCAATTCCGGAGCAATACCCAAGTTCATTGATCATTTCAATGTCATATTGAGTACGCTCCCTTAACCTTTGTTCTTCAAGAAGTTTGTTTTGCGATAAAAACCAGGCACATCTGTCTTTTAATTCTTCTTTTATCTGCTCAACGGCTTTATCCAGCACTGATTTTGGAGTTACATAATGAGTTTTTGGGAAAATAGTAACGCGAGGCAGTTGTCCTTTGGATTCACCTGTTAAAGGATCAAATGATGAAATGCATTCGATTTCATCGTCAAACAATTCAATTCTTATTGCATAACCGTCTGAATCTGACGGATAAATATCGATGACATCACCCCGCACTCTGAAGGTACTGCGTTCAAATCCCAAATCGTTGCGGGTATATTGCAAAGCAGACAATCTGTTCAATATTGATTTTTGCGAGATCTGCTCACCTCTGCTTAGATGCAACATCATCTTAAGATAAGTTTCAGGTTCACCCAGACCGTAAATAGCACTTACCGAACAGACTACGATCACATCCCGCCGCTCCATCAAAGCTTTGGTAGCACTCAACCTCATCTGGTCGATATGATCATTAACCTGGGCGTCTTTTTCTATAAAAGTATCTGAAGCAGGTACGTAAGCCTCGGGCTGATAATAATCGTAATAGGAAACAAAATATTCAACGGCATTATGGGGGAAGAATTCTTTCATTTCACCGTAAAGTTGTGCAGCCAAAGTCTTATTGTGAGACAGGATCATCACCGGACGGTTCATGGCTGCAATTACGCTTGCCATGGTAAAGGTTTTACCGGATCCGGTAACTCCTAACAAAGTCTGTTCATGATCTCCTTTTTTTATTCCCGCAACTAATTTGGCAATGGCTTCTGGCTGATCACCTGAAGCCTTATAAGGACTTACGAGTTCAAAATTTTTTACAATCGCCATGTATCTTAAATTTCCAAACGTTCGATCATGTAACTTTTTCAATACTTTCAAAATGCTAGTAATATTCTGCCACAGACATTACAACATTAAAGTTCTATTGAACAGCCGTTGCGCTTGAATGCAACGCAGTCCTGCTTTCAAAGAAAGTAACTTGGTTAAAGTCTTCGTGCTGACTACTTATCGGTCACAAGCAGCTCAGGTACATTTGTTGTGTATTTCATCTCTTCGAGCCAAAAGTAATCACTACTTAAACGGTGTACATCAAAGATAAGATCATAAAACGACCTGCACTTACGTTTTTGTCCGTTATTGGACTCATTGATATTTTTGCTTTTTCTGTTGCAGCACTTCAAGCCATATATTGAACACATGAAAAAACGCTTTCTTTAGCCTTTTAACGATCTAGTTTATTTTTTCTTAAATTTGTTATTGACTTTAAGGAATTGTTAATTATAATAGTCCACGTTTTCTGATTTACTTCAGAGACTTTTTAGGCATTCCTCCTTAGTTCAGTCGGTAGAACGGCGGACTGTTAATCCGTATGTCGCTGGTTCGAGTCCGGCAGGAGGAGCCAAAAAAGCTTCAGAAAATATTTTTGCGTTCCTCCTTAGTTCAGTCGGTAGAACGGCGGACTGTTAATCCGTATGTCGCTGGTTCGAGTCCGGCAGGAGGAGCCAAAACCAAGATACCGTTACGAATTGTAGCGGTTTTTTTTTATAAAAAATTCAGAACATTAAAAAAAGCGCCGAAGCGCTTTTTTCAAAATTAAATTATTCAGGAAGCCACTTTTTCTCCAGTTTGGCATACTCACCTGAATCCTTAAGTTTCTTTATTCCTTCATTTAATCTGTTAATCAAATCTTCATTACCTTTACGAGTAATGATCCCAAGTTCCACAGACTTGACGATGCTTTCCTTAACATATACCAGATCCTGATCATTGGTACTTGCTAAATAATACTGATGAACAGGAGTTCCGGTAACTGCGGCATCACATCCCTTCTTTTTAAGCTCCATATAAGCCTCAGGCATGGTATTAAAAGTTACCATTGAAGCACCGGGTATTCCTTTGACGATCTCAGCGCCGACAGAGCCCAATTGCACGCAGACTTTACGATCCTTCAAATCCTCCATGTGATGGATCTGTCCCTCTAAATCCTTGTGGATCATGATCCCTTGTCCTGCAACAGCTATACCATCTGAAAACAAAACTTTTTTCTCACGCTCGGGATTTTTGGAAATACCTGAGATGGCAGCTTCCTGAAGTCCGCCCATCACCGCAGGGAGAATGGCATCAAAAGGCATAGGTTCTATCTTGGGGGTAAATCCCTGAACCTTGCCTACGGCATTGATGAGATCAATCTCAAAACCTACGATTTTGCCATCCTGCATAAACTCAAACGGAGGAAAAGTAGGCTCGGTTGCAAAGGAGATCTCCTCTGCCATGACGGGTACACAGGTTGTGCTTAAAAACAAAGTTGCGGCGGCAAACAACTTGAATGCTTTCATAAAATTACATACCGCTTTGCGGCACTCTCCAAATCTGATCGTTAGTTACAAAACACGACAATGTGCTTCTCACTTTCTAGTATGCATCAAAAAGGTGATCATACGTAACAACTGCCGTCATAAGTATCGCTTTGCACTTGTAAAGTGCAAAGCGATACCAAAAGTTCGGCTCACCCCCAAAAATGCCACCACGGGCGTTCGTCACCGCGTGAATTTATACTCTCAAGACGCTCTAATACTTTTTGCACTATGGAGCCTTCAGTTTCAGGATCACCCCAGGGGATCCCCGTCAACAATTCCAATGCATTGGTTACATGAGTTACCGTATATATATGAAAACGTCCGGAGGCTACGGCTTTTAGCACGGAGGGACGTAACACCAGAGAGTAAACACAGGATTTTGGGATGATCACTCCCTGAGTTCCGGTAAGGCCGTGTAATGAACAGATCCTGAAAAATCCCTCTATTTTTTGATTGACCCCGCCTACAGGCTGCACGTTACCGAACTGATCAACAGCTCCGGTCACAGCCAGATCCTGACGCAAAGGCAAATCACCGTAAGCAGAAAGCACAGCACACAAACCGGTAAGTGAGGCGCTGTCTCCGTCTATTGCAGAATAAGACTGCTCAAAAACCAAAGAAGCCGACGCAGGCATAGGTAAAACAGATCCGAATTCGCGCATGATGAAACCGTTGATGATCATCATGGCTTTGGCATGAATTTGTCCTGCAAGTTCAGCCTTACGCTCTATGTCGATAACCTCACCGTCACCTCCTGCGCGAATGCAGGCGGTAACCCGTACCGGCTCGCCGTATTCATAGCAGGTACCGGAAGTTTCAATAACTGAAAGAGCATTGATTTGCCCGGGACATTTGCCCGAAGTTCGCATTAGGATTTGTTCTTCGCGGTGATCGCGTATTTGCGCGGATGCAACATAATTCTGCCTGAAATCATGTGCAGCAACTGCATGCAAGAAATCTTTCGCCCTTACCTCGTTGCCGCGGCAATGCGACGAAGCATCCTCGCATAAGGCTTTGAGCAGTCTTTCCTGCAAATACATCCAGCGTCGGTCAGAAGCCAGACGATTGCAAAATACGGTAAACACAGCCACTGCTTCTGCATTGAAATGACGACATATTCCTTTTTTGCACCAATGCGCTATCAAAGAAGCGCAAAGCAGGGGATCAGTCGGAAATTCCAAAACTGTATCGGTATGCATGGCACTTTCAAACTCAGGCCATAGCAACATCAAATCGGCACAATCCTGAGCAGATCCGCAAAAGATCAGTTTTAAATCGGCTGCATCCTGCAACAGTGCGGCACACTTTGAAAAAAATTTGGGATGCTCCAAAAAAAGTACACAGGGGAGTACAAAGATCCCGCCTTTTGCAAGCAAACCGCCGTCGTTTTTT
>JALEXT010000006.1 GCA_022779845.1 Succinatimonas sp. | reverse complement strand
ACCCGTCCGCCACTCGTCTGCAAAAGAAGCAAGCTTCTCTCCAGTTACCGTTCGACTTGCATGTATTAGGCCTGCCGCCAGCGTTCAATCTGAGCCATGATCAAACTCTTCGATAATTTGAAAAGGTTTGATGTTTTTTTTGAGTATCCCTCAAACTGAGGTTTCTATTTCCTCAGCCCTTCTTACTCTCTTTGTTTCCCTCTCTTCGAGGGCCCACACAGATTGTCCGTACTTGTTTTTAAAGAACTTTCTCCCTCACTGCTTCGGTGAGGTGGCTGTCTCGCGACAACGAGATGGCATTATAGACATTTTTTTTGGGGTGTCAACGTTTTTTTTATTTTTTTTCTCCCTACCTATGTCCACCTCATCCTCTTCCACCTTATCCCCTCGCTTTTCTTTCAGCTTCCTTGCGCTTTTTGCTCTCCTATTTTTTTCTCCCTCCTACAACTCACTGCCGGCTTTGACACTCTTCCAGTACAAAGCAGCTTCTGCCCCGGGAGTTCTTAAGATCTCAGGAGGCAGATAACTAGGATGATACTTCTCCTTTATGTACCTAAGTTCAGGACTGTCTACCCCCTGAATCAGATCTGCCAAATAATTTCCAAGTATTGAAGCACGAGTAACTCCCGAACCGTCAGATGTAGTTCCGGCATAAACATTAGGTGCAATCTCACCGAACAAGGGTACGGTATTGCCGGTAAATGCAATCAATCCGCCGTATTCATACTCAAAAGGAACATGTGTCAATTTAGGGAAACGCTTTTCAAAAGCGTTGCGCAACAGAGGTTTAGCCCTTTCAAAACGTTTTTCGGGAATGTTGAGTCTCGATGACGGAGCATAAGCTATGTCTGTACGCACAAAAATACGTTTTTTGGAAGTAAAACGCACTGTAGCTCCTGCAGGATGAGTTGCCACAACTCCCCAGGATTTCACTCCCGCAAAATCTTTAAGTTCTTCATCATTAAGAACTCTGGTCATAGCACCAAAGCTTTGAATAGCCGAAACATTGCTTATATCGCGCCCGGAAAAACCGAAATTTTTGATAAAAGCATTGACGGTGAGGATCACTTTGCGCGCTTTTACAATTTTCCCGTTTTTTAATATCACGCAAGGATGTTCCCCTTCCTTGACCTCAACAATAGGGCACTCCTCAAAAAGGGAAACATTATCAGGAAGTGCCAGGGCCAAACCGCGGATCAATTCTGCAGGATTATCAAGCGCACAATCTTCGGTAAAAATTGCCTGAGTATAAAAATCAGTTCCAAGACGTGATGAAAGTTCATCACCTTTGACCCAACTGTAAGGGATCCCTACCTCATCATATGCTTTTGATAGAGCTTTTAACGCCTCTTCATTGCGTTTTTCCCTAACTGCGTGGTACATACCGTCCCAAGAAAAATCAAGTTCAAGTTTCTTGTCTTTTATGATGTCTGTAATACGCTTGGTAACAATTGCATTTAAACGATTTAAAACCTTTTGATCTTCAAGGGTAAATCGATCAAATCCGACCAATGACGTAGTGATCTGCGATATATGCAGGAATCCTGCATTACGTCCTGAACTGAAGGTTCCGACTTTTAACGCGTCGAATATAGCTATCTTGGCAGATGGATCATTATGCGACAATCTGTAAGCAGCCGTCACTCCGCCGAAGCCAGCACCGACAATCACATAATCATACTCATCTTGCAAAGATGACAGTTCACTGAATTTTGCGTTCTTATTAACAGCGGTCTCAAACCAAGGATTTATACCAGTATCCTTAGGAAATACGGAAATCTTACCCATACTTTTATCACACCTTAATAAATTCTAAAGTTCCGATCCTGCTTTTACGTTTTTCCACCAAAGAGCCGCCTCTGCACCTGGAGTTCTTAAAATTTCAGGAGGAAGATAGCTCGGATGATATTTTTCCTTGATGTAATCAAGTTCCGGACTGTCCACACCCTGAATTAAATCAGCCAAATAGTTTCCCAGAATGGAGGCACGGGTAACTCCGGTTCCGTCTGAAGTAGTTCCGGCATAAACATTAGGAGCAATCTCACCGAACAAAGGTACGGTATTTCCGGTAAATGCTATAAGTCCGCCGTACTCATACTCAAAAGGAACATGTGTCAATTTAGGGAAACGTTTTTCAAAAGCATTGCGTAACAACGGCTTTGCCTGCTCAAAACGTTTTTCCGGAATGTTGAGTCTTGATGACGGGGCATAAGCTATGTCAGTACGCACAAAAATACGTTTTTTAGAGGTAAAACGCACCGTAGCTCCTGCAGGATGTGTTGCCACAATTCCCCATGATTTCACACCTTCAAAATCCTTTAATTCCTCATCAGTAAGAACTCTGGTCATAGCACCGAAACTTTGAATAGCGGACACATTGGTGATCTCGCGATTGCCGAAACCGAAATTTTTAATAAAAGCATTAACAGTCAGGATTATTTTTCTAGCTTTAATCGTGCAACCGTCTTTTAACACCACACAAGGAGTATTACCCTCTCTGACCTCGGCAATGGGTGTTTGTTCAAACAGCGATACGTTTTCAGGTAATGCCAAGGCAAGCCCGCGGATCAATTCGGCAGGATTATCCAATGCACAGTCTTCGGTAAAAATTGCCTGAGTATAAAAATCGGTGCCAAGCCGTTTTCTAAGTTCCTCGCCTTTAACCCAAGAATATTTAATGCCAGCTTCATCGTATCCTGCTGCCAGTTCTTTTAATGCCCTCTCGTTACGTTTTTCTCTTACCGCGTGATACATGCCGTCCCAAGAAAAATCCAAATTCAGATTTTTACTTTCAATGATGTCGGTAATGCGTTTGGTAACCACCGTATTAAGGTGGATCAACATCTTCTGATCATCAAGCGTAAAACGATCCGGACCGACCAAAGGCGTGGAAAGTTGCGATATATACAAAAATCCGGCATTGCGGCCAGAACTGAACGTTCCTACCTTTAAAGCATCGAATACGGCTATTTTTGCATTCGGATCATTATGAGCAAGGCGAAAAGCTGCACTCACACCGCCAAAACCTGCCCCTACGATCACGTAGTCATACTCTTCTTGCAACTTTGAAATATCGGTAAAACGACGATCCTTATTTGATGCTGTCTCAAACCAAGGATTTACTCCTGTATCCTTAGGAAACACTGTAATTTTGCCCATGGTGTTATATCCTACTTTTGCATGCCGTTTCGGCTTATAAAATTAAATGCTGACATTTTTTATTGAACTTTTGCCAGCCTTTGCTGCTGTAAAACACTCGATTTGGGTCTGCAATAAGAAGAAAAATTTCCTTATCGAGACTGTTTTAAACAACATTATAGACAAACTATATAACATAGTTAAATATATTTTATTTATTTATAACACAAACAGGAAATAATAATGCTGTTTAGAAATGCTTTGGAAGAAGATTTACCTGCTATAACAAGTATATACAATCATGAAATAATCAATAGCACGGCTACATTCGATGAAAAAGAAAAAACACTGCAAGAGCGTAAAATCTGGTTTAAAGAACACCAAAAGAGCCCCTACATGCTGCTCGTAGCCGAACAAAACGGAAAAATTGCAGGCTACGCCTCACTATCTGCTTACGGATCTAAGGACGCTTTTTCCTGTACTGCCGAATTATCCGTTTATGTGGATAAAGACGAACGGAGACTGGGGATCGGAGAACAATTGATAAAAGAAGTGATCAAAAGAGCAAAAAACGAAGGCAAACTGCACCTTTTGATTTCATTGATCACCTCATCAAACCAGGCCAGTATTGCTTTACATAAAAAAATCGGTTTTACATTTTGCGGTCGTATCAATGAAATTGCCCGAAAATTCGGGCAATTTCAAGGGATAGATATCTATACTCTCATCTTATGATCAATATTTGAACACCGGTACTGAACCTACATGGTATTTGATAATGATATCTGCTACTTCCTTGGTCTGGTAGGCTTTTACCACTTCCTTGTATAAAGGATTATCTTTATCAGCTTCTCTGGCGGCAATAATGTTGATGTAGGGATTATCCGGATCTACTTTGCCGACGCCATCTGAGAAAATAGGATCTTTGATGGGATCTATACCGTTATCAACACAGTAATTGTTATTGATGATTGCTCCCGCCACATCAGGTAACAAACTCGGAGTATTGCCGGCATCTACTTCATAAATCTTAATATTTTTGGGATTCGATGTGATATCTCTCACCCCAGGAGTATATCCTGCCTCAGGATTAAGTTTAATCAGACCGGCAAGTTCCAGAACCTTAAGAGCTCTGCCGCCGTTGGTAACATCGTTGGGAATTGCTATGGTATCTCCGTCTTTTAATTCATCCACCGATTTGATTTTTTTTGAAAATAATCCAAGAGGAGCAATCAAAGTATCGCCTATTCCCACATTGTGAAATCCTTTTTGCTCGTTTTCAGCTTTTAAGAATGCAACGTGCTGGAAAGAGTTCAAATCAATTTCCCCGTCATTCAACGCTCTGTTTGGCAAGGTATAGTCGGCAAATTTTACCAAAGTAAGTTTGATCCCTTTGGATTCAAGTTGTTTTTGCAGATACTGCCATTCTTCATTGTGTTCTCCGACAAGACCTACCTTCACCTCTTTAAGTTCAGTTTTGGCAGAAGCGGTAGTCTGTTCTTTAGCTTCTTCTTTACCGCAACCTGCGAGCAATACCGTCGCAATACCCAAAAACAGCAATGAAGCTTTCCCTAACAATTTCATTTTTTTCTCCGAAATAATTTTTAAAACAAGATAAAACGGCATCTGACTTTCACTTAATGCGAAAGTTTTCTGATGAAATAGTTACCGACCGACTGAATCACCCATACTCCTATTAAGATCACCAACACCGTCACGTAGGTAACGTCTGTTTGTCCGCGCTGGTGACCGTAGCGTATTGCAAAGTCTCCCAAACCGCCTCCGCCTATGGCTCCTGCCATTGCCGTAAGACCTATAAGACTTATTGAAGTTATCTGAGTAACTCTGATAATGTTTGGAATACTTTCCTTAAGATATACACGGAAGATGATCCCTAAATTTGAAGATCCCATGCTCTTGGCAGCTTCAACCAACCCTGCATCCACTCCGGCTAAGGCGCTTTCAACTTGTCTTGAGAAAAATGGGACCGTGCCTATTACCAAAGGAACAAGTGCACCCGTGGTGCCGATAGCTGTTCCTACTACAAAACGTGAAAGAGGTATCAATGCAGCCAGCAAGATCACAAACGGAATGCTTCTGAATATATTCACCACGGCACTTAACGTTGAAAACACTCTGCGATTTTCCATAATCGCATCAGGAGCGGTAACGGTTAACACCGTGCCGAAAAACAAACCGAATGCAAAGGCAATGAAACCTGACACAACCAACATATACAAAGTCTGCACTACTGCAGTCCATAACTCGTCAGGTTTGTTCATTACATTAGGAATAACGGTATTTAAGAAATCAAGCATCTGCCAATACCTCCACTTTGACCTGTTTAGCTCTCAAATAATCAAGTGCTGCTTCAACATTTTCAGGTTCTCCTGAAAAAATTCCCACAGTTCCGCCCAAAGGAGATCCATCCAAAAGTTCTATATCCGCAAACAGAATATTCATGGTGATCATGTACTTATTGGAAACTGTAGATATTAAAGGCTCCGATACCCCTTGTCCCGTATAAGACAGACGTACAAATTTCTCCCCGTGATGCAGATTCAGGATCTGCGGATATTTAGTTGCAATAACATCAGCTTTGGAAAGACTTGAAGCCGCCTTCAAAAAGTTTCTGGTAACCTCATTTTGAGGATTGGCAAAAACCGAGAACACTTCCCCCTGCTCAACGATTCGACCTCGTTCCATTACCGCCACACTGGTGCATATATCTTTAATTACCGACAACTGGTGAGTAATGATCACTATGGTTAAACCAAGTTTTTGGTTGAGCCTTTTAAGAAGTTGCAATATTTCATGCGTGGTAGTCGGATCAAGAGCTGACGTAGCCTCATCACAAAGCAAAACCTCAGGATCACAAGCCAAAGCACGAGCTATGGCTACTCGTTGCTTTTGCCCGCCGGAAAGCTCCGAAGGATAATTTTCCAATCGATCAGATAATTCCACCAATTGCAAAAGTTCTTTTGCTTTATTTAACTGTTCTGAACGTTTAAGACCGCGATACTGTAGCGGATAAAGAACATTTTCCAATACGGTTCGTGACGGCATAAGATTGAAATGTT
>JALEXT010000199.1 GCA_022779845.1 Succinatimonas sp. | reverse complement strand
GGTGCTCTTGCTACAAGACTTGCGGCAGGACTTGACTGCAGGGTAAGACTTATTTGTGCACCCAAAGAGCAGAAGTTAAAGCGTCTTGCGGTGTGCTCGGGAGCCGGATCTTTCATGCTCGATGACTGTGCCGAGCCTGATTTTGACGCACTCATCACCGGAGAATGTTCTGAAATGACTTGGCATTTGGCTAATGAACGCGGTATTGCCGTGTTTGTAACCGGACATGATGCCTCAGAATGCCCCGGGATCGCCGCCTTAGGCGAGCACCTTTCTGAAAAATTCAATTTTGAGCTTCTGACCGTGCTTGAAAATCCCGAGCAATGCGATGATTTCTATGATGCCGGCGGACTTGTGGGGGCTGAGAGCGCTGATGAATAACGAAGAATTGCAAGATGGTGGTTTGAGTCCCGAAGCCAAGAAAGTAAGGGATGCGCTTATCAAGTGCGGTTTGGAAAATCCCAAGAGCGGCGCGCTTTGCGACAATGCCGAAAAGAAAAAGGTGATCGAGCACGCCATGGAGGAGATCATGCAGGCTTTGGGCCTTGATCTTACCGATGATTCTTTATCCGGTACCCCAAAACGCGTTGCCCGCATGTATGTAGATGAGATCTTCTCAGGTCTTGATTACCGTAATTTTCCCAAGGTTTCGGTATTTGAGAACAAGATGCATTTTGACGAGATGGTCAAAGTCAAAGATATAACCGTTACTTCATGTTGCGAGCATCATTTCGTGGTGATGGACGGTACGGCAAAAGTAGCCTATATGCCTGCTGATAAGATCATCGGGCTTTCCAAGATCAACCGTATAGTACAGTTTTTTGCCAGGCGTCCGCAGTTGCAGGAGCGTCTTACCCAGCAGATCTTTGTTGCCCTGCAGGTACTGCTCGGCACCAAAAATGTTGCAGTAACCATTACCGCGGTACACTACTGCGTAAAATCCCGCGGTGTAAAAGATCAGACCTCGTCTACGACGACGACAGCCTTAGGTGGATATTTCAAGACCAACTCGCTTTCGCGTCATGAATTTTTAACGGATTGACAAGTTATTTTTCTTAAACCAAGAAAACAAAAGACAGAAAATGGATAAGCAAGATTATTTGGTGTCATTGGTGGTTCCTTGCTACAACGAGCATGAAACCGTCGAGACTTTTGTAAAAACCGTTGATGAAAAACTTGAGAGTATCAAGGATCATCTGGAAATAGTTTTTGTCGACGACGGTTCAAAAGATGATACCGCCGCCATCATCGAAAGACTGCAAAAAGAGGATGAGCGTATCAGTCTCATCAAGCTGTCGCGTAACTTCGGCAAAGAAGCGGCGATGTCGGCTGCCCTTGATCTCGTGAAAGGGGATGCTTTGGTGATGATGGACGTCGATCTGCAGGATCCTCCCGAACTGGTGTTGGAATTTGTCAGATGCTGGAGAGAGGAAGGTGTTGACAATGTTTACGGCATACGCACCGACAGATCGCAGGATACCGAAACCAAGCGTATGACTTCAGGCGGTTTTTATTATGTTTTCAATAAACTTTCATCACGTGTAAAGATCCCGTCCAATGCCGGTGATTTCAGACTCATCGATCGCAAGGTTATCGACACTTTAAAACAGCTACCTGAGCGTAACCGCTTTATGAAGGGACTCTTTGCCTGGCCGGGGTTTGTGTCAAAAGGAATTGGTTACAAACGCCCCGAGCGCGTAGCCGGTAAAACCAAATGGAATTATTGGAAACTTTGGAATTTTGCCTTAGACGGGATCAGCGGCTTTTCATCGCTGCCGCTTCGAGTCTGGTCTTACATAGGCGGTGCCATCGGCATTTTGGCCATACTTTATATGATCTTCATCTTCATAAAGACCGCCATTACCGGCGTTGAGGTTCCGGGATATGCATCTTTGATGTCTGCTATTTTGTTCTTAGGCTCGGTACAGCTTATCTCCATCGGCGTGCTCGGTGAGTATTTAGGCCGTCTCGGGGAAGAAGTCAAAGGCCGTCCTGTGTACGTAGTCTCAAAGATCACCGGCCCTCTTTCAAAACAGGTCAAAAACGGCATGAGCGTGACTCCAGTAGGTGTGACCTGTAATCTTGAAAAAGGAAAAGAGGATCACAACTAAATGCAATTTAAAGCGCAGGAGCTTTTAAAAGCAGGCGGGATCTTCGAGGTGATGCGTTTTGTGATCGTAGGCGGTCTTGCCACTGCCGTCGATCTGGCGGTGACGATCACGCTGGTTTACGGCTTTGATCTGGGGCAGAGTGAAAATCTGGTTACAACTGTAGCCTTTGCCACGGCTTTCCTCGTCTCATATTTCGGCCACCGTTTTTTTACTTTTCAAAAAAACGGCAAAGCATCATCTTTCTTGCTGCTGGCTCTTTCAACTTTGGCATTGCGCAACCTGATTGTCTGGTTTTTAACCGAATATGTGATGCGCGGGATCGTGCCGCTTGTCATTGCCATGGCTTTGGTCACGATCATAACTTATCTTGTTTCCAAATTCGGGATCTTCAAAGGATAAAACGGGGTTTTGATGCGCATCGCACTGGGAATTGAATACGAAGGACGCAATTATGCAGGTTTTCAGCGTCAAAACGAAAAAAACAGCGTACAAGGAGAACTTGAACGTGCTTTAAGCTCAATTGCCGATGAAGAGGTATTGTTGCAATGTGCCGGCAGAACCGATGCCGGAGTAAATGCAACCGGGCAGGTGGTTCATATAGACGTAACCAAAGAACGTAATGACAGGGCTTGGGTTATGGGTACCAATACCATGTTGCCAAAAGACATAGCGGTTACTTGGGCAAAACATGTTCCTGACACTTTTCATGCCCGTTTTTCGGCAAGAGCAAGACGTTATCGTTATATCTTGCAAAATACTCTGTACAGACCGGGAGTATTAAGTCACGGGCTATCGGTATATCAGGGAAATTTTGATATCGAAAAGATGCAAACAGCAGCTTTGATATTAAAAGGAGAGCATGATTTCGCATCTTTTTGCGGTGCTGATGATGAAACGCGCAGTACTTATCGTTGCGTGCATTTTCTTGAAGTAAGTCGCCACGGTCCTTTTATAGTATTCGACATCGCCGCCAACGCCTTTTTAAATCACATGGTCAGAAATATAGTCGGATCGCTTTTGATGGTAGGCAGCGGCAGTCGCGAGATCACATGGTTTGAAGAGGTTTTCAAAGCCTGTGATCGCTCCAAGGCAGGACCTACTGCCAAACCTGGCGGACTATATCTCGTGGACGTAACCTATCCTTTTGAATTTCAGTTGCCTCAAAGGGATTATATCGGTCCTTTGTGGTTACCCTAAGACAATTTTTTCTCTATAATATAGCAGGTTCTGTTGTTGGATGAGTACCATGTTCAATCTGCCCAATATCCTGACTATGATCAGAGTGGCTCTGATCCCTGTTTTTGTGATTTTGTTTTATTGGCCTACGCCGCGATCCAATCTTATGGCTGCCGTGGTGTTTATTATTGCGGCATTAACTGATCTTTTGGATGGTTTTTTGGCGCGAAAACTTCACAAAACGACTAAATTCGGAGCTTTCCTTGATCCGGTGGCCGATAAGATCATGGTATGCGTGGCTCTGGTTCTCATCGTCGAGTTTTATTCCGTTCATGTCAGTGAATTTTTTCCGCATATGAATCTTTTGGTATCGATCCCCGCCATGATCATCATTGCCCGTGAGATCACCGTATCGGCATTGCGTGAATGGATGGCTGAGCTTGGAAAACGTGCCATGGTTGCGGTAAGTTGGGTCGGTAAATGGAAGACCACCATTCAGCTTATTTCCATCGCCGGTCTTATCTGGCGTATGGATGAAGTCATCATTTACTGCTCTTTGGGCATGCTGATGGTGGCAACCGTGCTCACCATCTGGTCGATGATCATGTATCTTAAAGTGGGATTTGCCAATATGCGCGAGGGGAATCGCTGACAGTGCTCTTTTCAAAAAAGACCGTGCATCCTCTGATGCCGGTCCCCCCCTGATCCTTAAATCTCAGTCTTTCACCTACTCTTTTTTTCGAACAGCTCTCACCTTTGTCGTCTCGTGTATATACAGACGATTGCGTTGTTTTTTCTATAAAAATGAATAAAAATCAAAAAATCACTACTTCACGTATGCATAAGTTTTTTTATGTTCTGTCTTTGGGACTTTTATGTGCATTTGGCCCTTTGTGCACGGACGTGTATTTGCCTGGACTTCCTTCAATTTGTCGCTATTTCAGTATCGATCCTGCTTTTGCACAATTGTCGCTTACTTCCTGCTTTTTAGGTTTGGCTGCAGGTCAGATCTTCGCAGGTCCAATTTCAGATGCAATAGGCAGAAGAAAACCCTTGATTTTTTCCGTAGTTTTGTTCGTTTTGGCTTCCTGGCTTTGTGCCGAAGCCTCCGGGATCTACTCACTGATCTTTTTCCGTTTTCTGCAGGGCATGGCTGGGGCAGGGGGACTGGTGATGTCACGTGCCATTGCCTGCGATAAATTCCAAGGCGCAGAGCTTACCCGTTTTATGTCTTTGCTTATGACCATAAACTCGGTGGCGCCAGTGTTGGGGCCCATCATCGGATCTTTCCTCCTGACTTTCAGCACCTGGCAAAGCGTTTTTATCGTATTGGCCTGCTTCGGGATAATTTTGCTGCTACTGTCTTTTTCTTCGGTTCCGGAATCATTGGAGCCTCAGAAACGTCAGCAACATATTGCTCAGACTTTTAAAGGCATGTTCGCCGAATGTACCAACAAGCGTTTCATGCTTTACGTGCTGTCGCTGGGTACGGTAATGGGAGGATTTTTTTCCTATCTTTCGGCATCTCCCTTTGTCTTTCAGGTGATCTTCTCGTCAACTCCTTTCCAGTATTCGTTGATCTTTGCATCAATTGCGATCTCCATCTCAGCCTCGGCTTTTGCCGCAGGTCGCCTTGCTCCGAGAGTAGGGGAAAGAAAGATGATCTATATTGCCATGAGCTTGATGATCATTTCGGCAAGTGCAGTGCTTTTCATGTCTTTTTATTTGCCTTCAAGTCCCGTGCCCGTGATCATTTTTCTGATGATCTTCTGCTCCATGATGGGAACCTGCCAGACTGTCGGTTTCGGAATAGTCATGTCTTCAAGAAAGGGCGGTGCGGGAGCTGCATCCGGGATCTTCGGTGTAATGCATTTTTTCTGCGGAGCACTGATGACTCCTGTTCCTGGGCTTATGGGGGAAAATTCGATGATCCCTTTGGGCCTTTGTCTTACCTCATGCGCACTTTTAGCCTTGATCCTGTTTAAAGCGGCAGACGGCATGAGGATAAAACCAAAAGAGTAAGCAAGAAACAAATAAGTAGGATAAAAAATA
>JALEXT010000192.1 GCA_022779845.1 Succinatimonas sp. | reverse complement strand
CAAGCGCCGTTTCCTCGTAACTGTCTTTCCCGAAAGCAAATGCCACGACTTTGGTATTTTTTTGCTGATGATTTGAAAGTATTGAGACGTCAAAGACGTAGAAAGTGTAATCGGAGCAGGGATTTTCTCCTTTGGGAACATCACCTATGTGTTCGAAGTTGTTTATAAAGTCAAAGGAGATGTTGCCTGAGATCATGATGTCTTCGCAGTCTTTGGTAAGCTTATGCACCGCGCGAATGACATCAAGCGGTCCTGCCGCTTTAAGACGGCTTTCCTCATCAAGGCCGCTTTGCGGCCTTTTATAGGTAATGCAGAGTCTGTCCTGTTCTCTTTGAACTTTTAGCAAAGAAGACAGTGCGTCTAACAGGTAGGAGCCGTTTTTTGAAAGGGCCGTAGCTGTTACGGTCAAATCGTCGCAACAAATCTTTAAGGCACAACTTACGCCTGCCAAGCTCTTTACACCGGTTTTATCGACGATTTCTGCCGATTCAAGCAACATGGTGTTGCTCTTTAAGCAGTGCCTTTTGTAAAAAAGGTGTACATCCTTTAGGTATTTGGTATCAAAACTTATGGATCTCACAGCGTTTCTCCTTTGTATACCGTTGCGCCGGCCGGTTCAAACAAAAAAACCCGCAGACGCGGGTTTAATTGATGCTTTTGAGTAAAAGAGCACGTTACCCGCTTTAATGCAGGCACCACCAGAAGACGGTTTTGACGGACAACGAACTCATAAAAACTCCTTTTTCGAAAATCATAGCGCATGCAGATGTTCATTGCACGTACTTAGAAAAAAACATGTGAAAAAACCAAGTGATCGCCCAAAATGGGATCTTTTGCATTGTTTTAGCGCTGATAATGTGTAAAATGTCAGCAAGATTACGTTAACAAGACGTATTCATCCTTTCAAAAACACCCTTTTAAAGAGTAAAAATTTTTTTTAAGGGTAGCGCCACAAGCTCTGTGCCGACACCGTTTCAAATAAAAAGGAATGATTGTCGACGGGTTTTAAAGAGCGCGGTTTCTTTTTTTTACCGCCATATCTTTTTCATTCGCCGCTTAGGCGGCATCAGCGTTTTTTGAGAATAAATATGAAAAATTGTCTGCGCACTCTGGCTTTGGTAGCAGCTTGCATGGGATTGTTGATGAGCTCTGCCGATGCAGCCCAATACAAAAATGAATATAAACTGAGCGTTGTCCCAGGAGCTCTTTCAGGATGGGGCTTGGCAGGAACTTATTTTGCCGATCGCGTACGAGAGGAATCTGAAGGTCGCATCAATATCAAGGTTTATCACGGTGCTCAGCTTATGGCCGGCAAACAGACCTCAGAGATGCTTCTCGTAAGAAACGGAGCCATCGACTTTGCTTTGGCTTCCACCATCAACTGGTCTCCGCAATTAAAAGAACTTAATCTTACCGCTTTGCCTTTCTTTGTGTCCAATCAGCCCGATCGTTATGCGGCCATGGATGCCATCGAAGCTGGTAAATCAGGTAAGATGCTCATAGATGTTATTGAAAAAGCCAAGGTTAAATTTGTCGGTTGGGCAGAAAACGGTTTTCGCGAGCTGACTACTTCCAAGGGCCCCATCAATCATCCTGCTGATATGAAAGGCCTTAAGATCCGCGTTTGCGGTACCCCGATTTTTGCCGACATTTTCACCGCATTGGGTGCCAACCCTCAGGCAATCAACTGGTCTGAGGCCGTAACCGGCTTCCAGCAGGGCATAGTCGACGGTCAGGAAAATCCTACCAACGGCATCAACGTCGCTTTGAAGATGTGGGATTATCATCAGTACGACACCGAATGGCATTACATGATTGATCCACTGTTTTTAACTTCCAATATTAAAGTGTGGAAGAATTTCTCCAAAGAGGATCAGGCTTTGCTTGAAAAATGTGCCAAGGAAACTGAGCTTTACAGTAAGGCTCTTTCACGAGTCGGACTTGACGACGGCAAAGCTCTTGAGTACTTAAAGTCCATAGGTAAGGCTCCTGAAATTACCGATGCCTATGCAGAGCTTGAAAAACACGGTGTGAACGTCAATCGTTTTACTGCAGAGCAGGTGAAAGAATTCTACGATGCCACGGCTTCCGTGCGTGAGAAATGGACTAAGAACGTTGGACCTGAGCTTGTAAAGGCAGCAGAGGAAGACATGGCCGCAGTTGCCAACAAATGATTAAACAGCGCAGGAGAGATCCTGCGTTTTGTCTTTTGCGGAAGTTTTTCAGGCTTCCGCTTTGTCGTTTTTGAATGTGGATGTATTTTCTATGTTGAAAAACTTGCTTATTCACCGGATTTTTTTGCATTTTGAGGAATATCTTGGTGCCGTACTTTTGGCTGTGATGGCATTGGTAGCCTTTGCCAACGTGGTAGTGCGTTACTGCACCAATCTGTCGTTTTCCGTATCAGAAGAGCTTACCGTAAATCTCTTTGTATGGGTGGTGATGCTGGGAGCCAGCCGTGCCTTTCGCGAAGGGGCTCATTTCAACATGAGCGTGCTCTTTTCTGCAATGCCGCGTTTTATAAAACGTTGTATGTATATTTTGGGAACGGTATGTACCGTGATCTTTTTTATCGTTTTGGCATATTACGGAACCATTGAGGTTCAGGATGAAATCGATCTTGAAGTGGTAAGCGAATCTTTGGCAATTCCGGTATGGCTTTATACGGGAGTAACTCCGCTTTTATCTTTGGTAGCCATTGTCAGAGTTTTGCAACGTACGGTAGACGATTTCCGTACCGGTGCGGTCTGAGGGAGAGAAAATGGAAATTTTGACCGATCCTGCCGTTTGGCTTTTAGGACTGTTCGTCATCATGTTAGCCTGCAGAGTTCCCATTGCCATTTCCTTGGGACTTAGCGCCGTATTCGTAGCCTGGAACTGGGATATGGGCATTGAAATGTTAAGTTACAATGTCTTTGCCGGTATTGCCAAAGTTCCGCTCCTTGCAATTCCGTTCTTCATCCTTGCTGGATATATTATGGACGGTGCCGGCATTGCTGCAAGAATTGTAAAACTGGTTGAAGCTTTGGTAGGAAGCATGACCGGCGGTCTTGCCGTGGCCTCCGTCGCCGTAGCCACCTTTTGGGGCGCCGTGAGCGGTTCAGGTCCTGCTACAGTAGCGGCTCTTGCTTTGATCTTGGTTCCTGCCATGGTAAGAAGCGGTTACGATAAGCCTTTTGCCGCAGCTTCGGTATCGGTTTCATCAGGCCTTGCCATCGTGATCCCTCCTTCCATTGCCTTTATCGTATACGGCGGTATTGCTGATGTTTCCGTTCCTGCTTTATTCTCTGCAGGCATCGTACCCGGTATGGTCGTGGCAGCTTTCCTCATGGGAACTGTTTGGTATATAAGCAAGCGCAGGGGCTATCGCGGCGTAAAATCAGATGTCAGCGTATGGCAGGCTTTTCGCGGCGCATTTTGGGGAGTGCTCTCTCCTGTAGTGATCTTAGGCGGTATCTACGGCGGCGTGTTTACCCCTACAGAAGCAGCTGCCGTGGCCATCTTTTACGGATTGTTCGTAGGCATATTCATTTACCGTACCATACGTTCCGTATCCATGGTTATGAATATGCTCATAGAAAGTGTGAAGGCTACAGCGGTGATCATGTTCGTGGTAACCTGTGCAGGTTTGTTTGCCTGGGTAGCAAGCACGGTAGGATTGATCGATCGCGGCGCCGAAGTCCTTTTGGCTATGTCTGACAATCCCTGGGTACTGCTCCTCATCATCAATGTCGTACTTTTGGCTGCCGGAATGCTGCTTGATGCAGTCTCCATCTATTATGTACTCCTGCCTTTTCTGTTGCCGCTGATGCAGCATTTCAATTGGGATCCGGTATGGTTCGGCGTAATGATGACGGTTAATCTGGCTGTGGGGCAGGTAACACCT
>JALEXT010000105.1 GCA_022779845.1 Succinatimonas sp. | reverse complement strand
TGCTGACAGTTACTGCAACCTTTCAACCTAATGAGCTCGTTTAAAAAGGTTGCATTATGGTGGGAAAGAAAATTGCTAAAATTTACTGATCGATGACGGTTACACAGTAGTTAGTCGTATGCAACTGCTTCTAGTATACATCATCTTTTTATATCCTAAATTCTGTCAATTATTTTTCCAAAGGTTGTGCATTTGTTGATGAGTCGGGCTCGTCGTCTATAAACCAATCAGAATTCTCGGCTCGTATTTTTTTATAGGTAGTGGTCACTTCGTAGGCGTGACGCTCAAGCAACGAGCAAAGCCTATCTATATTTAATTCTGATGCCGCGTTGAAGATCTCCTGATGTTCTTTAAAAAGATGGTCAACAGAAGAGATGTGATCCATGGATATGTAACGTATGCGGTCTAGGTTTGTTTTACCGTTTTGCAAGACCTCCCAAGCCATAGATGTTCCGGAGAATGAACAAATGAGACTGTGAAATTCGTCGTCAAGTTCTATGAATTTGGAGTTCATATTTCGTTTTCCGCAACATTTTTCCTGTTTATTCAGGCAACTTTTTAGTTTTCTTATAATGCTTTGAAA
Source organism: Succinatimonas sp. (assembly GCA_022779845.1). Classification (GTDB taxonomy): domain Bacteria; phylum Pseudomonadota; class Gammaproteobacteria; order Enterobacterales; family Succinivibrionaceae; genus Succinivibrio. The sequence continues at coordinate 3,175 of JALEXT010000105.1, read as the reverse complement.
TGAGGTTTTGGAAAGTCTGGAAATACAACGTGCCGACTGGCATTCTATTGCACAACGCAAAAAACAGATCTCGTATAAGGATTTTACGGAGATCCTTTTTACATATGTTCCTTTCTGCGGCATGATGTCGATAAGCTGGCCTTGACTCAATCTTGCTAATGCTTCGTGTACCGGATTGCGCGAGACCCCGAAATGAGCTGCCAGCTCATTTTCAGAAAGAGATGTTCCGGGCGGCAACATGCGCGACACGATTTGAACACGTAAAAAGTCGTAGATTTGGGACGCCATGGTGCGTCCTAAGCTGAATGCCATCTTGGGAAGCAGTTTTTTGTCCATAAACTTTATTTGCAAATTTTCAAAAAATCAAAAAAAGCCGCATTCCAAAATAAGGGCTGCGGCAACGTTTTCAAAGCACTTGAAATTGTTTACGTTCTGTCCTGACTCAAATATTTTATCAAGGTAGCGCGTACAGCGCCCGGTCCTGAGATTTGCTCTTTAAACATTTCCTCTATCTTCAAGCCAAGTCCCGCTTCGTAGAGGTTAACGCCGAAGAGTTCCTCATTTTCGAGTATGGGATGCAAGTTACCTTGTACGCTTTCAGGACAACCGTATTTTATGTCTTTTAAATATCCGCGCAATTGCGGCAATTGGGGATCATCTGAAAGCTCAAAAGGCAATCCCTGATCGTCAATTCCCAGAAGGTAGCGTAACCATCCTGCAATTGCTAAAGGCAAAGCTGTGAGTTTTGATGAATCAAGACCGCGCTTTTGATAATTTTGAAGCGTCTGTCCGAAACGTACCGGTATTTTTAACGAAGTATCGGTTGCAATACGTTGCGGAGAATCGGGAAGACAACGGTTTGGAAGACGCACGTTGATAACTTCTTTTAGGAAAGTTTCAGGATTAAGAACTTGCGGATCTTCTACTACGGGTAAGCCTTCTTTGTATCCTAAGATATTCACAAGTTTCATCAACTCGCGATCTTCAGTTTCTTTCCAGATGCGATCGTAGCCCAACAGGCAACCGTATACGGCCAAAGCTGTGTGCAATGGATTTAAACAGGTAGTAACCTTCATGCGTTCGCAAAGGTCAACTTTTTCACCGCTGGTAAAGATCACTCCAGAATGTTCAAGCGGAGGTCGTCCTGCCGGGAATTTGTCCTCTACTACCAGATATTGTGGTTTTTCGGCGTTTACGAATGGTGCTATAAAAGTGCCGCGTGAGGTTTTTATAGGATCCATGCCTAAAAGACCGAGATTATTTAGGTGTTTGGCAACCTCAGGATCAGGACGCGGAGTGATCTTATCGATCATCGACCAAGGAAAAGCCACTTTGTTTTCATTTTTTAAGTAGTCGATAAAAGCGGAAGGCACAAAAGCTCTTTGTTCCCATTGTGCGGCAATTTCCAGTACGGCCGCTTTTAGTTTGCTGCCGTTATGCGAGCAGTTATCCATGGAAAGCAAAGTTACGGGATAGCCTCCTGCATTGAAACGTTCAAATAGCAAAGCCGTGGTAATGGCCATTCCGCTGCGGCAATGACTGGGACCTGATTCAAAATCTTTGACGATTTGAGGTAAATAGGATCCGTTTATATCTTTTAGTGCATATCCTTTTTCGGTTATGGTAAATGACAGAAGTTGCAGCGAAGGATTGGCAAAAGCTTTACGTGCCTGTTCTTCATCATGAGGAGCCTGTCCGTTTACCAGCAAATTGGTACAAACCGAAGCCAATACTTCAAGCTCAGAAGAGCCGTCGGGCAGAAGCGTTACGTTTAAACGCAGGTGATCATGAGGCAATACTATTTTGTCAAGATTGTCACGGCTGTGCACTTCAAGACCGATGATCCCGGAGTCAAGTTCTCCTGAGTTTATAAGTTTTTGTGCAACCGAACCTATAAAACCCGTAAAAATGTTGCCGGTGCCCATATGCATCCACACAGGATGTTTTAAGGTATTTTCCTGCAAAGATTTTACGTCAAAATTCGGCAGCTTAATCTTGGCTGCCAGAAATTGGTCTTTTTTTTCAATAAGATCTTTTAAAGTCAAAGTAAAAGACATTTCAAAGCTCCTGATTGACGGTGTTGACAAGATCTGGGCAGATCATGCCTTTGTCTTTGCGAATGGCTTCTTCTAGTCCGATTAAATAAGCTGCACCTAAAGCCCGGTCGTATAAACCGTATCCTGGGCGTGCTTTTTCACCCCACAGTTCACGTCCGTGATCCGGTCTGATTACTCCGTTGAAACCTGTTTCTATCAGAGCTTTCATGATCTCATAGAGGTCAAGAGATCCGCATCTTGAAACATGGGAAGCTTCGTGGAACTGATGATCGCCCGTGTACTTGACATTGCGTACATGAGCAAACCAAATTCTAGGGCCGATCTCTGGATTACGAATGATTTGCGCAAGTCTGGTTCCGTTTTGAGGATTTGATCCTAAAGATCCTGTGCAGAAGCTAAAGCCGTTGTAAGGACTTTTGTTCATGCGGGCAATTTTTACCAAATCATCTTCGCATTTGCAGATACGCGGCAATCCGAACAGATCGTAAGAAGGATCATCAGGATGTACACCCATTTTGATATTGTATTTTTCACAGGTGGGGATCACGGCATCTAAGAAATACTTATAGTTCTGCCTTAATTCATCTCCGGTCATTCCGGAAAAACGTTTGATTTCAGCGGTAATTTCATCGCGACGATTCAATTCCCATCCCGGCATTTCAAATCCGTTGGAATTGTTCGCAATATAGTCGAACATTTGTTCGGCACTTAAACCTTCGCAGATCCTGCCGTCGTAAGCCAAAGCAGTTGAACCGTCCGGTAAAGGCAGGGCGAGATCGGTTCGGGTCCAGTCGAAAACCGGCATGAAGTTGTAGCACACCAGATGAATTCCGGCCTTACCTACTGATTCTAAGGATTTGATGTAGTTTTCTATGAGTCTGTCGCGATCATGTCCGCCGTATTTGATTTCTTCATGGACATTGATGGATTCGATGCCAAGAATTTTAAGTCCTGATTTTTCAACAAAGGCCTTGCGCTCAAGTACTTTTTCAAGAGGCCACGGCTCTCCTGCGGGAATTTCGTGAAGGGCGGTGATCACGCCTTCCATGCCGCCTATTTGTCGGATCTGCTCTAAAGTTATGGGATCTTGTTCAGGACCGTACCAGCGAAAAGACATG
>JALEXT010000163.1 GCA_022779845.1 Succinatimonas sp. | reverse complement strand
GGGGTAAATTCCGAATACTTCAGGGTTTACGGCATGGAACTTGCCAAAGGTCGCATGTTCTCAGAGCGGGAGTCAGGGGACAATTCCCAAGTATGTGTGATCGATGCTACCACCGCTAAAAATATGTTCAAAGGCGAAGATCCCTTAGGCAAACGTCTTTTGTTAAACGATCTGCCTTTGACCGTGATCGGGGTTTTGACTGATAAAGAGCTTGCCTTCAGACGTCCGGATGCGCTTTACGTATATACTCCCTATTCAACTCTCATGCATCGTCTTGCCAGTATCGATTACCTCTCCACCGTCATCGTGCGCATTGCTCCTGGATTTTCAACTGCGGTTGCCGAAAGCTCGCTTATCTCGCTTTTAAAGGCAAGGCACGGACGTAAGGACTTCTTCGTGCAAAGCTCCGACACCATCATGAAGTCGATAAATGAAGCTACATCAACCTTTACGCTTTTAATTTCCGCCATTGCCGTGATCTCGCTTATAGTGGGAGGCATAGGCGTGATGAATATCATGCTGGTATCGGTAACCGAGCGTACCCGCGAGATCGGCATACGCATGGCCGTAGGGGCAAGACGTGCGGATATCATGTCGCAATTTTTGATAGAGTCCGTATGCGTATGCATCACCGGCGGCCTTATGGGAGTAGTCATGTCCTTGCTTGCAGGAAAACTCATTACGGTACTGGTGCCGGCCGTGCCCTTATCTTTTTCAGGATGGTCGGTTGCCGCAGCGGTGCTCACCTCATCGATGATCGGAATGATCTTCGGGTTTATGCCGGCTCGTAACGCCTCAAGACTCGATCCCATCGAAGCATTGGCACGCGAATAACAAGGAGTAAAACCATGAACGAACCCAGCCTCAAAGCTTTAGAGGATTTAAAAGGTAAAGAGAGCATAGTAAAGATCTTCTGCGATCTCATCTCATTTGACACCAGATCCGATCCTCTGTCAAAAAATGTTCCGTCAACTATGGGACAGTTAAGATTGGGCGCATCTTTGGTAAATACCTTGCGTACTTTGGGCTTTGATGCCAAGCAGGAGCCAAACGGTGTTATTTATTGCCGTGTGCCTGCTTCAAAAGAAGCACAAAAAGCTCCTAGCCTTGCGTTGTTGGCGCATATGGATACGGCACCAGATGCCTCTGGGGCCGGCGTCACTCCTTATCTGGTGGAAAAATATTCTGGCGGCGGCATAGTATTAAAAAACGGTCTGGTGCTTGATGAAAAGATCTGTAAAGAGCTTGGCTCACACTTAGGCGAGGATATCATCGTTACCGGCGGAGACACGCTTTTAGGCGGAGATGACAAAGCAGGCGTGGCTGTATTGATGCAACTTTTGCATGATTTGAGTTTAAATCCTGAAATTCCTCATCCTGAACTTTGCGTGATCTTTACCGTAGACGAGGAAATAGGTAATTCTGCCGATTTGGTGGATCTAGCCAAGGTAAATTGCACTTACGGCGTAACCGTAGACGGCTGCGAAAGAGGTGAGCTTGATCTGGCAACCTTCAATGCCTATGCCGCTTTAGTTGAGATCAAAGGTCGCAGTGTCCACACCGGGACTGCGTATAAAGTCATGCAAAACGCCTGTGAACTTGCCTGCCGTTTTATGAATCTTCTGCCGCAAAATGAAAAACCTGAGAATACCTGCGGTCTTGAAGGATTTTTCCACGTACACAGAATGACAGCCGAAACGGCGTTGGCAAAAATAAGTCTCATTGTCAGGGATTTTGATGAAGAAGGCATGCAAAAGCGTCTTAAGGTTTTGCAGGATATCGCAGTCTTTATGAACAGGGAATGCGGGTATGACGCGGTAAGCGTTACTACCAAACATCAATACAGTAATTTATCAAAAGCTTTGAAAGAGCATCCTCTCATCGTCGATTTGTGCCGCAAAGCCTATGAAAATGCAGGACTTTGCGCCAATGAGATCTCGGTACGCGGCGGGACCGACGGCTCCAATCTTTCACAGCGCGGACTGCCTTGTCCGAATATCTTTACCGGATCTTTAAACTGCCACGGACCTTATGAATGTCTGCCGGTACCTTCGCTTTTAAAGGCTTATGAGACGGTAAGAGCTTTGATTGAGTTGTCGGCAGAGGTATGTCATGAATCATAAAGTTTTATTGATCCTGCCTGCATTTTTCATGCTTCAAGCCTGCAGCATGATGCGCAGTGATTACGTGCAGCCGAGGATGCCGTCTGCGTCTTATGATTTTGATGCCGACGAGCAAAAATTGGTAGGACAGGATGATTTTGGTAAAAATTTCTGGGAGAGTTTTTCCGATCCCAAACTAAATACCGTGATCCTGCAGGCGCTTAAGGATAATCTTGATCTGAAAAAAGCGGCGCTGAATGTTGAAAAAGCCAGAATAGCCGCTGATTTAAGCGCAGATGATCTTCTGCCTACTCCTCAGGCCTCCTTAGGATCCGATGCCAAACATGCTTTGTCCTATCACGACTCCACACATAAAAGCTCTGATGCCTCTTTTGCCATTTCTTATCAGGCCGATCTTTTCGGCAAGATAGATGCGCAAAATCGCTCAGCCGACGCCGAATTTCAAGCGTCTGTATTTGACAAGGAGGCCATGCGTTTGAGCGTTATAGAAAACACCTCCAAAGCCTACTGGAAATATGCCTATTGCAAACAGGCTTTAAAGATTGCCGAGGATGAACGTAAGGATTCAAAACAGCGTCTTTCCATAGTTTTAAGCCGCTTTAATGCAGGTGCTGCAGATGCTACCGATGCCGATACGGCGCGGATCAGCGATTTAAAAAGCGAGCACGAACTTGACGAAGCCGTGTCTTCGTTAAAACAGGCTCGCACTGCTTTGAATACTCTGCTTGGACAGGGAGCTGACAAGGAAGTTGACGTTAATTTACCAAAAGACGCAAATGTTCCTTCTTTTTCACTTGAGATCCCCTTAAGTCTGCTTTCGCGTCGCCCCGATCTTAAAGCATATGAGCAAAGAGCCCGCGCGGCATTAGCCGATGCTGATGAGAGCTTTGCTTCATTCTTTCCGCAATTTACCTTAACTGCAGGTTTAAGCTCCGGCAGCGTTTCAAGTTTTGCCGCTTTCTTTTCAAATCCCTTGGCCGCTTTGGGGGCTGCGGTAACGCTGCCTTTTGTAAATTTCCATCGTCTTTCGATAGAGCGGGAAAATGCACTTAATGATTATGAGATTGCGCAGTTGGATTTCGTGGCTGCTTATATCAAGGCCGTACAGGAAGTATATGACTCAGTGACTCTTATTACCGCAGCTAAGAAAGCTTTGGACAATTCAAGAGCTCAGTTAAAGCTTGCAACTACCAATTATGATCGCTATTTGGCCCGCTATCGTCAGGGCTTAAGTCAGCTTTCTGATCTTTTGGATGCCGCTGACAACCGTCGCAGCGCCGAACTTGGCGAGGCCGAAGCAGTAAGGGCTTTGCTATCGGCTGAGGCAACTTTAATGGCAGCAACAGGCGGCGGAATGAATTGACTTTTTGCTGTTGCACTTAATTATCAAGTCGTGAATTTTTGGAAAGCTTTGAGTCTAAACGCAGAAATGACTCAAGGCTTTTTTCCCGTCTTTAGGACCCGATTGACCAGATCGACATGAAGGGAAGCCCGAATATAAGCGGTTCGGGTTGATTTTTTAACCCCTTGAAAAATTTAATCTTATAGTGGTTGCCAGTGCATAT
>JALEXT010000154.1 GCA_022779845.1 Succinatimonas sp. | reverse complement strand
CCGCTGGAGCTTGGCGATCTCAAGATACACATTACGCCTGCCAGACATTTTTCAGGGCGTTTTCTAAAAAGAAACCCTACCTTGCCGGTTTCATTCGTCATAGAAAGTCCCAAATTTAAGCTTTTCTACTCAGGAGACAGTGCATTCGGCAAACATTTTGCACAAATAAGAGAAAAATACGGTCCTATGGACTTTGCCGTTATGGAAGACGGACAATATAACGAACAATGGCACTTCGTACACATGTATCCTGAAGAAATGATAGAGGCATCGCAGATCCTTGAGACAAAACACGTAATGCCGGTACATAACAGCAAATTCATCCTTTCAGAACATCGTTGGGATGAACCGTTGCAAAGAGCCGACAAAACCGCTCGTCAAAAAGACATACTGTTGAGTACCCCTGTGATCGGGGAAAGCGTAAAGCTGCAAAATCCGCAAACGGAAAACAAATGGTGGGAAAAAGTACATTAAAACGACAGGAGATCTGTGCCTTGGTACATAAAAGCTGATGTTTTTTCGCAACGACCTGAACATATAATCGTAGGTGCTGGTTTCACCGCTGCCTGTCAGTAACAGACGCATTGATGCCGAAAATCTCAAAAAAAGGCTACCTAAAGGTAGCCTTTTTTATTTACTCTGCATTCATATCAAATGCATGACGTTTATTATTTAAGTCCCAAAACGTCATTGATGCCGTAAAAGCCAGGTTTCTTATTTTCAAGCCATCTTGCCGCACGCAATGCACCGGCAGCAAAGGTTTGCCGGGAAGTTGCGATATGCTTGAGCTCAAGACGTTCGCCGTCTGAGCAGAACATTGCTGTATGCTCACCTACGATATCACCGCCGCGTACTGAGGAAAAGCCGATGGATCCGTACTGTCTGGCACCGGTCTGCGCATCGCGACCTGCAACCATGACATCATCAAGGCTTACATGGCGGGCTGAAGCTGCTGCCTCTCCCATGGCCAGGGCGGTTCCAGAAGGAGCATCAACCTTATAGCGATGGTGGGCTTCCACAATCTCAAGATCACTGTCGGCCAGGATCCCGGCAGCTTTATGAATAAGGTTCAAAAGCACGTTGACACCCACGGAGAAATTGGCTGCCATCACCACAGGGATGGTCTTGGCGGCATTTTTGATAAGTTCACGTTGCTGAGCATCAAAACCGGTGGTTCCGAGTACCAAAGCACAATGGTTTTTAACGCAATAATCTAAAACTGCCATCGAACATTCGGGACGGGAAAAATCGATAAAGAGATCGGGAGCTTCCTTAAGCAAAGCCGGCTCAGCTGCCAAATCACAGTTAAACCCTACCGGCAACGTGTCACTCATTCTGTCGATGCCGCATACTACCTTAACTCCGTCCATACCCTGACAACAATCCCACAGGGCATGTCCCATGCGTCCGCCTATACCGACGATACCGATCTTGAGCACTTCATAACTCCTTTTGCATATAGATAAGATGTGAAGATTTTACCCCTGTTGCCCTAAAATGTAACGATGTATAAAAATTGCGTGCTCTCAAATTGTGCGTTAAAACTGCAACCTGAAGACTGCTCCCGCCTCTTAAAACACACAAAGCCGCGGCAGTGCGCAAAAGTAATGATCCTACTTTACGTCGTATCCATTTAGGTTCGATATAAAGAGCCTGAATGTTACCCTGCGAAAGCTCTCCTTTAAAACTTAAAAATCCGGCCAGCTGCGATGACTGCTCATGAAGAGCCAGGATCACCTTTGCTCCTTTTTCAAAACGGATATTCCAAAGCATCGAAAGCTCTTTTGCATCGCAACACGGAGTCGAACGACCTTCAAGAAGCTGAGAACGTGCCTCAAGAACACCGATGGCGCGGGAGTCTTTCTTATTTCCCCAGCGCAAACAAAATTCTGACTTAGGCATGCTCAAGCAAGGCTTTGGCTCCTTCACGAGTAGCCTCAGTTACGGTGTTTCCGCCCATCATACGTGAAAGCTCCTCAATACGTCCTGAGTAGTCAAGTTCTTTTATCAGTGACTCCGTACCGTCATCAGTTTCCCGTTTTACTACCAAATACTGGTGTGAGGCGGCAGCGGCTACCTGAGGCAGATGCGTCACGGTTAAAACCTGTGCTCTGCTTCCCAATTGTTTCAGCAATTGTCCGACTGCAGAAGCGGTACGTCCTGAAATGCCGGTATCAACCTCGTCAAAAACCAGAACCGGAACATTGCGACCTTCGGTGGTTAAAACTTCAATGGCAAGAGCAAGACGGGACAGTTCGCCTCCGGAGGCTGCCTTATCCAAAGGCATTAGCTCCTGACCGCGATTGGCTGTAAACAGGAACTGCACGTCATCGCGTCCGCTCTGACGCGGACGACACTCCTCATTACGTTTGCAACTTACCAAAAAACGTCCGTCCGGCATGGCAAGATCTGTAAGTTCGGCACTGACTGCCTGCCCCATGCGCTCTGCTGCATCGGCCCGGCGCTCTGACAACTCAAGAGCAATTTTCTCGTATGCATCACGTAGTTGTCTTACCCTTGAAGTCAGCGCGGTGATCTCATCCTTTAAAGAAAGAAAATGGTCGAGCTGTTGTTCAAGTTCCTGCTGATATTTATACAAATCCCCAGGTTCAGTGTGAAAACGCCTTGCCAATTCATGGATCCTGGCAAGTTTTTCTCCGGCGCGCTCACATTCTGCAGGATCGGACGGTATGGATAACGCTTCAAGCGCTTCTTTGGCGTTTTCAAGTTTTTCACAGCCTTCTGCAAAAATTTCAAGAGCATTTTTCAGCTCGTCATCTGCAGAGTCCTGAAGCAAATCTTCAAGTTCGTAACGACAATCGTTGATAAGTCTTAAGGGAGCATTCTCATCGTCAGACAAAGCTTCCGCAGCCTTCATGGCGGCGGCGCTTACCTCCTGCGATGATTCGAGCGTATCGTAATGTCTTGACAATTCCTCATAATCACCAGCCTCAAGATCCAAAGCAGTCAGGCGATCAAAATCAGCTTTTAAGGTACGGAAAACCGCAGCTCCGCGCTTTTGCTCGTCAGATAAACTCTGCAATCTATTGCGCTCGGTATTGTAGGCATTAAAAGCCTGAGAAAGCCTTACTGAAAGTCCTTCAAGTCGTCCGTAGGTATCAAGCAAAGCAAGCTGATGACGCTCATCCATGAGACGAACCGACGCATGCTGACCGTGTACTGATACCAACAATGATCCTGCTTCCTTAAGTACTGAAAGCGTAACTGCTCTGGTGTTTATCCATGCTCTTGAACGGCCGTCTTTTCCTATCATGCGGCGCAACACCACGGTATGCTCCTCAGAGCTTAACTCCCGCTCTTTTAAAAAAGCGTCGATGGGAGTATTCTCAGGCGCAGTAAACACAGCCTCAATTTCCGCCCGCTCGCTGCCGCGTCGTACGGTTTGAGCATCGGTTCTGCCGCCTAATACCTGTAAAAGAGCATCAACGGTTAATGACTTACCAGCTCCGGTTTCACCGGTGATGGCAGTAAGCCCTGTTGAAAACTCCATTACATTGTCACGGCTTAAAACAAAATTTCTGACCCTAAGTTCCTCTAACACTTGCCTGATCCCTTATAGATCAACGCCTAAAATCCCGCTCTTTGAAGCGTTGACACAAGGCGCCGTTTTTTCACAAATACCATAATCTCTTTTTGGAAAACAAACCGACTGCCGGATTGCCTCCTGCAAAGCTTTTGCAATAAAACGGAAGTATTGCTCTTCCGTTAAGCAACAGAACGTTAAACCAAAGACTGGCCCCATCCTAATTTCTGACGCAAAAGGCTGTAGTAGTCATACCCCTCAGGATGAATAAGGATCAGAGGGATGCGATGCTGTTTTATATATACCGTACACTTGGTATCAGTTCGCATGGTGACCTGTCCGTCGCAATTAATGGCAACCAATTCAGGAACCTCTGAAGCACCTTCAAAATCAATGCGTATGCTGCTTTTTCCGGGAATAATGATCGGTGAGCAGTTAAGAGACTGCGGAAACATCGGGACTAAAGACAGGACATCAAGATGAGGCTCGATGATGGATCCGCCTGCCGACAGCGAATATGCAGTAGAGCCCGTGGGGGTATTGATGATCATACCGTCGCCGCGCAGGGTATACATATAACGATTGTCTATGGAAACTTTGAAAGTCATCATATGTGCCATCATCCCAGAATGGATCACGGCTTCGTTGGTGGCCAGAGACTGGGCAACCAACTCCCCTGCTCCGTCTTCATCTTCTCTGAAGATCCTAAGATCCAGCATGGTACGTTGCTCAATGCTGTAACGCCCTGCC
>JALEXT010000144.1 GCA_022779845.1 Succinatimonas sp. | reverse complement strand
AGTTTTATCCCTTTTGCCTGGCGGCTATAGCGCTGCGGTACCACCTGTTCCCTTTCCGAACACAGAAGTGAAACACAGCCGCGTCCATGGTAGTGCAACGTACGTTTGCGCGAGAGTAGATCACTGCCAGGCTTCCTATTTGCGGAGCGGTAGTTCAGCTGGTTAGAATGCCTGCCTGTCACGCAGGAGGTCGCGGGTTCGATCCCCGTCCGTTCCGCCATTTCTTATAAGACAGTTCATGCTGTCTTTTAGTGCTGATATGGCTCAGTTGGTAGAGCGCACCCTTGGTAAGGGTGAGGTCCTGAGTTCGATTCTCAGTATCAGCACCATTCTTTCTTCTTACAATTCATTTCAAATTCTTTAATTGGTCATAATTCGTTTTCTCGGGTTATGTTCCTTATATTCTTCATTTGAATCTACTCAGATTTCCTTGGATTCATTGTTTCTTTGAAGTGCGTCTTCAATCAGCATCATACTGATGAGACCTTTAAGCTTTGATATGATTATTCATATTTACACGACAGAGGATGATAAATGGAATACAAACTTGCATCGTGGAATGTTAACGGTATAAGAGCCGCTTCCTCAAAAGAAGGCTTTTCAACCTGGTTTTCCCATGATCAGTATGATGTGATCGGGTTTCAAGAGACCAAAGCTTCAAAAGAGCAGTTGAGTGACAGTCTTGTTTTTAAACAGGGATATGATTCTTTTTTTTGTTCATCAACGGTTAAAAAGGGATATTCCGGTACAGCGGTATTTTCAAAAATAAAACCATTAAACGTTGAATATGAACTTCCCGATCCTGCTTTCCAAGGCGAGGGAAGAATAGTCCATCTTGAATATCCGGAGTTTCATTTCTTTAACGGATATTTCCCTAACGGCGGTGCGGAAATATTGGATGATCAGGGAGCTCCTACCGGCAAATTCAAACGCGTGCCTTATAAGATGGGTTTTTTCGAGTGTTTCTTAAATTATGCCGAACAACTTCGAAAGCATAAGCCTATTGTAGTGTGCGGCGATTTCAACATAGCCCATCAGGAAATCGATCTGGCGCGACCCAAGGCTAATGTCAACAATACCGGTTTTCTTCCTGAAGAAAGGGCTTTTCTTGACAGATTTGTAGCTTCAGGTTATGTGGATACTTTCAGAAAATTGCACCCTGACGAAAAGGATCGTTACAGCTGGTGGTCGTATCGCATGCAGGCAAGAAAACGTAATATAGGGTGGAGGATAGATTATTTCTTCGTGTCATCTGAACTTGAGAATAATATAGCAGATGCATTTATTGAGTCTGAGGTTACCGGATCTGATCATTGCCCCGTGGGACTTACTCTTAAATTTTAAGAGTTTTTGCTCTTAGAAGCTCTAATGTTTTAAGTCGTTTTTGGTAACGATGCAGAGTCTGTGTATTTCTGACCTTTTTTGGTTATGTTAAGAGCCAGAAAAGGTCAGTTTTAAGTAGGCTTTTTATTTTGGTGCTTCGTTTAATTCAGGATGTTTTTTAATAATTTCTGACTGCTCTTGTTCTGACATGTCTAAGAGTTCTATGGCATTTCTCAAAGTCATTCCTTTTTTGACAAGCGTAAGTACTGTTTGTTCTTTTGCTTGAGCAATCCCTTCTTTCCTTCCTTTTTCTATTCCTATAGCTTCCCCTTCAGCCCATCCTATTTCTCTTGAGCTCCTCATGGCGGTATTGTAATCGTATATTGCCATCTGACGATTTATGTATTTAAGGCGTTCCTCATTGTTTAAACAGAACGCATCATATGATTTCAACATGTTGTGCATCATGGGATCTTCCTTTGCAATTTGCATTTTTTCCTGATAGCTAAGCTTCTTTGAGAACATTGCCAGCCAGCGCTCCATTTTGCTCATATGTTCTTTTTTCTGAAATTTTGGGATCTCAAGAAAGTGCAGATTCAAATCGCTGTTTAGCAAAGCATGACTTTTTCTTTCGAATATGGCGTATGAGGTAAAAGCACTAGGTTCATCCTTAAATAAAACAAAATCAAGAATATTGATGCAAATACAAGGAGTAAGCTTACCGTAGTCTTCGCTGTTTAATATGGAGCCAAGATACATTTGTGACCAGTAGTATAAAGTACGATTAGTGAAGCTTTTTTCATATGCCACCTGCATTTCAATATCAACTTTTTCTCCGCTGTCTAGCAAGCAGGCTATATCAAGACGAGTTAATTTACCGTCATCACTGTTTGGAGTCTGTTCTGTATTTTCAAAAGTCAAGTCTTTGATTTTATGACCAAGTTCTTCACAAAGAAGATCGTTTAAAAAAGCAATCGTAATTTGTTTACGTTCCGGACGTCCGAAAATGAATTTAAACAATACGTCGTTGGTCGGATTTAACTTCTCCTTGGACAATTCATTTGCTTTAAGTTGAATTCTTTGCTGATCCTCAGATAAGTGCAGCATGGAAGACCTCCAAAAAATGAGAGTAAGCACCAGAAAATTCCACGCCTAAGCAATGCTTTTAGGGGAAAACACATAAATTAAGATTAATATTGCGATTAACTATTTGAAATTCAAATAAAACTACAGAAATAAAAAAGAGGTTTTCTCCTGTTTCAACAATAACAGAAAAGGGGATAATTTTAAATTGTTTAACCATAAAATCAGTTAGTTCGCCTGCTTTAGGTGACTAGATGCCGCTTGATATTTTTTGGATCGCAAATTTTTTAATCATTAAAGCCACTTGTAACTTAGTGTAAATACCTACATAATGCAAAACATGACGACGCCTTAGTACCGTGTCGTCGGGCAAAGTGTTCCCAAGAACGGACACTTTTTTTATTTTGTTAAAGGTGAACATCGTGAATATTCTATTGAGGAAAAAACAAGAGAGGTTAGTGAAACTGGACTTGCACGGGGCGCAAAAGGGCGCTTTTTCTTCCTATTACTATTGGCGATTTAACTTTAACTATTGATAAAAGGCGGTTTGTATGACCAAGAATTCATTAGAGATCCTTCCGCCGCCCAATGAGGCTTGCGCAGGGATCGTAGATACCAGGATCAGCGCAATGTATCAGGTACTTCCTCCGGTAGCAGTTACCGAAAAATATCCGGCCACCGAGTTCACCGAAGAACTCGTAGCCAAGACCCGTGGAGAGATCCACAATATTTTAAACGGCGATGACGATCGTCTGATTGTGATCACCGGTCCTTGTTCAATTCATGATCCGGCTGCGGCTATGGATTATGCAACCCGTTTGCTCGCTTTGCGTCGCAAGTTTGGGAAAGAGCTTGTGGTGATCATGCGCGTATACTTTGAAAAACCGCGTACAACTGTGGGCTGGAAAGGACTTATCAACGATCCGGGACTTGACGACTCTCACGATATCAATCGCGGTCTGCGCATAGGCAGAAAACTTTTGCGCGATATCAACAGTATGGGAATGCCTGCTGCGACGGAATTTTTGGATCCCATTACCGTGCAGTATATCGATGACTTCATCTCTTGGGGAGCCATCGGTGCCCGCACCACCGAGTCACAGTTACATCGTCAGTTGGCTTCCGGTCTTTCTTGTCCGGTAGGTTTTAAGAATGCCACCGACGGCAGCGTGAAGATCGCCGTGGATGCAACCATTGCAGCAGAGCATGAACATACTTTCATGTCGGTTACTAAAATGGGACATGTTGCCATCGTTCATACCAAGGGTAATGATGACTGCCATGTGATCTTACGCGGCGGTAAAGAGCCTAATTACAGCCATGACGACGTAGAAGCGGCATGTGCAGAATTGAAGAAAGGCGGGATCAAGGAAATGGTGATGATCGATGCCTCTCATTCCAATTCTCACAAGCAGTTTAAGCGTCAGATCGAGGTTACCAACGATGTAGCCTGTCAGATCGCCGCTGGAGATAAACGAATTTTCGGGATCATGCTTGAAAGCAACATCGTCGAAGGTCGTCAGGATCTGTGCGCAGATCTTTCAAAGCTGGTATACGGGCAGTCGATTACCGACGCCTGTATCAATTTTGAAGACACCGAAATGTTGCTTGAGCGTTTGAGCGAAGCCGTGCTTGAGCGTCGCAAGAAAAATGCCTGATATTGACCCGGCCTGGTGCCGGGTTTTGTTTTTCGAATTTTGATAAACCCCATTTGGTAAGAGGTGATCATGCAACCTTCATTGTCACTTGAAAAGAACAAGATAAAGATCCTTCTTTTGGAAGGTGTGGACAAGAGTGCCGTCGAAGCTTTGAAGCGCGCCGGGTATACCAATGTACAATATGAAAAGAAGGCATTTGAAGGTCAGGAGCTTTTGGATGCCATTGCAGACGTGCATTTTATTGGGATCAGATCGAGAACCCAACTTACGGCGGAAGTATTGGCTCATGCTAAAAAGCTTATAGCTGTGGGTTGTTTCTGCATAGGTACCAATCAGGTGGATTTGCAGGCGGCAGCATCTCTGGGCATCCCCGTATTCAATGCCCCCTATTCAAATACCCGCTCCGTAGCAGAACTGGTAACCGGAGAGTATCTTCAGCTTTTGCGTGATGTTCCGCGTCGCAATGCTCTCTTGCACCGCGGCGGTTGGGATAAGACTGCAGGCGGAAATCATGAGGCCCGCGGACGTACCTTGGGAATTATAGGTTACGGTCACATCGGTACCCAAGTAGGCATAATCGCCGAAGCTTTGGGACTTAAAGTAGTGTACTTTGACATCGAGCGCAAGCTTTCGTTGGGGAATGCCATACAGCTTGACAGCCTTGATGAGCTTTTTGCCAAAGCTGATATCGTCACCATGCACGTTCCGGAGACTGCACTTACCAAGAATATGATAGATGCGGCAGCTTTTGCCAAGATGAAAGACGGGGTACGTTTTATCAATGCTTCCCGCGGCAGCGTGGTTGATGTCGACGCTTTGTGTGCTGCCTTGTCATCAGGCAAAGTTGCAGGAGCTGCCTGTGACGTGTTCCCTAGTGAGCCCAAGGCCAAAGGCGATGAATTCCAAAGCCCGTTGCGCCAGTTTGACAATGTGATCTTAACTCCGCATATAGGTGCGGGAACTGAGGAAGCTCAGCGTAATATCGGTACTGAAGTTGCTGAAAAACTTTCTTTGTATTCTGACAACGGTACTACGCTCACGGCGGTCAACTTCCCTGAAGTCTCCTTGCCTGCACTGCGTGAGGACGTAAGCCGCATTCTGCATATTCACCACAATGTGCCCGGCATCATGCGTGCCATCAATGAGATCTACGCAAAATTCGACATCAATGTGGCTTCGCAATATTTGGAGACCAATCCTGAGATAGGTTACGTGGTTATGGATGTGCATACCAAAGATCTTCATGAGGTTATGCCGCTTTTAAAACAGATTGAAGGAACGGTAAAATGCCGTGTTCTCTATTAAAATAGGGGCATGGGCACTTTAAATAATCTTAGTAAAAGTCTGTGTATAACAGCTTGTGCATTTTTAAGCGCAAGCTGTTGTTTTGCAGTTGACGTCTCAGGATGGAGTATGGGAGAGTCCGGCATGTGGAGACTTGCCGACGCTCCTGACTATCATTTTGAATCAGGATCCCCTGCCAAACTTATAAGAGCCGATCGTGCCGTTATGAACCGTCAGGCGCGTTTTAAACTGCGCAGCGGCCTTGTAAATTCCTTCACCTTCCGGGTTTCCTGTGTTTTCCAATCCAAAGTTCCGGCCTTTGAGCTGGATGTGGAGCCTTTGGACATACGCATAAGTGATCAGTTCAACGGTTATGCTTTTGCCCGTTTTGCAGTTGACGACGGACAGGAATATTCGTTACGAGCTGAGTATCTGCCGCCTGCGCGTTTGATTTTTGCTCCTTTGAGCAGAAGTCAGGAAAAAAAGATCAGTGATCTTTTTATTCAGCTAAATGAAGGCGGAAATCTGCGTATGGCTCTGTTACAAGGAGAGCATGCCGAACCCAGGGTTTATTCCGTGCCGCTTGCAGGCTTTGCCGCTATGGCAGGTGAGGTGTCTTCAGACTGCGTAAGATTAAATTCCGCAAGTGGCAAGCGCAATGCTTATGCTCCTGATTATTTGACTTCGGAGCCTTCAGGATATGTTAAAAAAGGCTATTCTGTTAAAAAGAAACAGCCTAATGACGGCCTTAGTCCTGCTGATCAAAACTCCATTTCGGCACAGGAAGAACAGGCAGGCGATCAGGAAGCTAAAGAGCCTGAGGTGCATTATTTTGAACCGGGAGGCGGAACAGCAAGCATAGGCAACGACGGCATGCCGATCACCAAGGATTCAACCAATACGACAAATACAAAGGATCAAGACGACGGGATAAAACCTCTGAATGACGGGGCTCCCATGTCTATAGGCAGTGACGGTTCTCCTCATTAAGGCTAAGTTCTGGTTACCAAAACATGCTTAAGATATCGGTGTTTTTTCAGCTGTTGTTGCGTATCTTCGCTTCTTTTGCGTTGCTGTCTTTTATAGGCGGGTGTGCTTCTGAGCAGGAACTTATCAAAGGTAAGGCCAATTCCGTAACCGATGAAGTAAGTTACGAGGTAAACGGAATTCACGGGCAGTTACTAGAAAACGTTGAAAAGGCCTTGTCTTCGCTTCCTGCAGTGTCCAAGAAAAATGCTTTTATCTTTTCAAGAGAAATACGTGATAAAACGAAGAAAGCTTTGCGTGCTTTGGGATATTACCGACCGAAGATTGAGATCATTGCCCCTGATCCCAAAGGAGCTCTGAACACAGTTGAGATCAACGTAGACTCAGGCAAAGCTACATTCATACGCAATTGTGAGGTGGAGATCTTAGGTGAGGGGGCAAAGTATGAGATATTCAGTACCTTGGTAAAAAAAAGCGGAATAGAACCTTATAAGAGACTGGATCACGGTTCTTATGAAAGCTTGAAAAATGATCTTAAAAACGCAGCTTTGGAATTGGGGTTTTTTGATTACAAGCTTATAGTCTCGCAAATTGTAGTTTTCAGTGATGAAGATAAAGCGGATATAGCTCTGATTGCCGATACCGGCAAACGCTATGTTTTCGGGAAATTAAAATCCGATGCGGAAACTTTGGAACTTTTAAAACCGGCAAGAAAGCTTTTTAAACTGCAAGAAGGAGTTCCT
The DNA here is from genome assembly GCA_022779845.1 of Succinatimonas sp. Lineage (GTDB taxonomy): Bacteria > Pseudomonadota > Gammaproteobacteria > Enterobacterales > Succinivibrionaceae > Succinivibrio. The sequence goes on along the minus strand of JALEXT010000144.1, from coordinate 3,402 downwards.
TTTTCCAGCGAAGCTTTGAAAAAATTTCAGACTGACATGTCGCGTACAGGGTATTACAGCTCGGTGGACGTACGTGCTGCAGTAGAAAAAAGAGATAAGCATAAGGTCCCGCTTGAACTGCATCTTGAACGAAAAAAAAATAATCAGATGCGCACCGGCATAGGTTTTTCAAGTGATGAAGATCTGCGTATCATGCTGGCCTGGGACAAACCTTTACTGAATGAAGAAGGGCATTCTTTTTCTTCATATGCGCGACTTTCTAAAATAAGACAAAATGCCGAGATCGTTTATAAGATCCCGCGAAAAGATCCGAATTTGGATTATTACTACCTAAGAGCTGCGCAGATCCACACTGACTTTAACGATACCAAATCGGATCTTTCGCATTTGAGCATGCACTATGTAGCCGATATTACGGGGAAATGGCGTCGCGATTATTCGTTGTGCGGCGAGTATGAGGATTACACTCAGGGGAGGGAAAAAGGTTTTGCCTTTGATGTGATGCCGGGACTTTTGCTGTCAAGACGCGAAACTTCAGGTGGAACTGATCCTGAATACGGTTATGATATTTCAGGAGATTTTACCGGAGGCAGTTCGCTTTGGTCTGACTATAATTTCTTCAGAGCCGTTTTAAGTTTTCGCGGCATAGTAAGCCCGAGTGAAGACACGCGTCTGCTTTTAAGGCTGACGGGCGGGGCGATCGTCGGCAGCGATGCGTACAAGGTTCCGCCTTCGCTGCGTTTTTTTGCAGGAGGCGATCGCTCGGTGCGCGGTTTTAGTTATATGAGTCAATCTCCAAAGCAGGACGGTTTTTTAAAAGGCGGACGTTATCTTGCTACCGGTACTGCTGAATTGCAGTTTCCCATCGGTATTTCTTCATCGCGCGGCGCGGTTTTCTTAGACGCCGGCAAAGCGTTTGATACCGTGGGAAAACAATCCATGCTTTGGGGACCTGGTATAGGCTATCGTTATCTTTCGCGCTACGGTGCCGCAAGCGTGGATCTGGCAGTCGGCGTCAGCGATACTGATCACGGTTTTAAGTTGCATTTTTCTTTTGGTCCTGAATTTTAGCCATGGCAAAGAAGTTAATCCTTGCACTGCTGGGTGCTTTTCTAGGCTTGTTGTTGGCTCTTGCCTGCTTGATGTACTGGCTGCTGTGCACCACCGGAGGATCGGATTTTGCTCTGCAAAAAGCAGCCGAACTTTGCAGAGGGACGGTAAATATAGAAGGAAAAATAGCTTCAGGAAATTTGGCTCACGGTTTTAAAAGCGAGGGCGTTTTTAAAGTTGAAGTGCCGCAGGTGGTGACGGTATCCTGTGACCGTCTTGAACTGTCATGGTCTTTGTGGCGTTACCTTTCCAGCGGAACCATACGCGCAGAGAAAATCAAGGCTCCGCATCTTGAGGTGGTATTAAACGATGCGGTGTTTGAAGATACCCCCGACGATGAGATGCAACCAGATGAGGAGTCTGAAAATTTCAGAGTAAATATTCCGGTAAGTGCGGTTATAGAGCATCTTGTTTCAAATGATTTCGCTTTTCGTTCGCAGGTAGTTGACGTCAGTGCGCAACAACTGGATCTCGGAGCTTCGTGTTTTGCTGATTATGCAGGTGTAAATTACGGCCGCCTTGAGGGGGTGGACGTGGTTCTCAAATATAAAGGAGAGGATGACAGCACTGCAAAAGCTAATAAAGATGACCTAAAACCAGCAGTTTTTGGTCCTGAAGGCATAGAAACTTTGCTTACCATAGATCTGCCTTTGGATACCGAGCTTAGGAATACTTTGATAAAAAACGGCCGTTACCGCATGCAGGGATTTGATACCGGTAAATTCGATGCCTATGCCGATGCCTCATGGAGAGGTCATATTCTCAAAGTGGACAGAGCTTCTGCGGTAAATGATGATGTTTGGGCAAGCGTCAAAGGCAACATAGATTTTTCCCGCTTTTTTAAGATGAATTTTAAAGGCTTTGCAAAAAGTTCTGAGGATCCCAAAAGATGCGCCGTATATAAGGAAGCGCCGTGCGGAGTTGAAACCTCTTTAAATTTGTCAGGTGATCTCACCGATTTGAAGCTTAAGGCTCAGTTGCATACCCCTGAAGATGCCGTACTTTACGGCAGGATCAATGCATTGTCTCAAAATTCAGCAGTTGAACTTAAGTTCAGTGCCAATAAATTTGTCTATCCTTTTTATCTGCATCCTGACGGTTCTGGCAGTAATTTTAACGAGCAGGATACGAGCAGGGATCTTTTCAAGTTCCCATCATCAGATCCAAAAATTCTGGCAGAAAACCTTGAAGCAAAACTCAGCGGCTCTTTGGAAAACAGATTAAAGCTCAAGGTAAGCGGGTTGTTCAGCGGTTTTGGTTTTAATCGTACCAAATTGTCTTTAAATGCATCCAATCTTTACGATGAGCAAGACCAAGATTGCATAAACATCGACGGCAGTTATTTTGATGCGCCAGTGGAAGCACAGATAAGCGGACGTCTATTTGACGGATATGAGGCTTTGGAGGCTTTCAAGCAGAAGCTTTTGCAAAAGCCTAGAAATAAGAAAAACTCAGAATTTTCGGCAAAGGTAAAGCTCGTCGTATCAAAAACCGAGCGTTTGTCTTCATTTCTAAGCGGTGATTTGAAGCTTGATTCTACTTTTCATATAAAAAATTCCGAAGCAAGTAATGAATCATCGTTGTCAGATCTTATCTTGTCCTTTGTACCTGGAGGCTTAGAAGCCAAGCTTTCGTGTAAGGAACTTTCATACTCGGACAAAGGGGTGGATCTTGAGAAGTTTGAGCTCTCCCAAGGAAAAAATCGTATTGAAGCTTCTGGCAATTTGTCTTTAAATTCTAAAATTACCGCTTTGTTGCAGTTACCGGAGCTGGAAAAGCTCGTCCCGTGGGGACAGGGGGCTTTAAGCGGCAGAATGCAGGCAAAAGGGGAACTTTTAGCTCCTGATCTTGAATTGTTTTTAAAATCCAAGGATCTTAAGCTTTGGCAAACCAAGTTGCGCGGATTTACTTTAAACGTACGCACGGACAGCCGTCGTAAAACCGGAGGAATTACTGCTTTTGCCGACAGCACCGTATTTGCCGACGGCTTAAAACGCTCGCGTAACTGTGCATTGGATCTTTCAGGCTCATTAAAGCGTCATCATCTGAACCTAAGCTGTACCGGATCAAACGGCGGTTATATGGGAGTAAGCGGCTCTTTTGATGACAAAACGCGTAAATGGCGGGGAACACTGCTGGATTTATTTGTAGTAACTCAGTATGCAAGCGCGGTAAATTTGGTTAAGGCTACCCCGATCAGTGCTGATTTTAACGAAGAGGAAGTTACTTTTGGCAACTTGATGCTGAGGGGACAGACTGGAAGTCTTGAGTTTTCAAAAACCGCCTTTAAAA
>JALEXT010000135.1 GCA_022779845.1 Succinatimonas sp. | reverse complement strand
GAATCCATCTCTTCGATGTTCCAAGGCTCTTTATAAGTAAAAACAAGGCTTTTACGTACATGTACCGCTTTTACAGGCGGTACATGTATAATTGCCATAACAGTTCTTAATAAGGACCTAAAATGGATGTAAACGCCGCGTCTTCAGAGCTTTTTACCACCACCGTCTCATTTTTTTACGGAATTGAACAAAATTCTGCGGCAATAAACGATCACAGCCGTAACGGTGATGACAACTGCATGTCAACGGTTGAGCTTCACAGCTCTACTTCAAATTCAGGTGAATTTTCCCACAATCGCTTAAAAGCAAAACTTGCATATTTGACGGGAAACTGCAGGCACGCGACTGATGATCAGCAAAATCCAGACAATGTTCCAGTTAAAAACGGACAAGAGCTGACTGCAAAAGAACAGGAGAAGGTGGAAAAATTAAAAGAACGTGATAAAGAGGTCCGAGCTCACGAAAGAGCTCACCAAAGTGCCGGCGGAGAGTATGCCGGATCACCTTCGTACGATTACGAAAAAGGTCCTGACGGCAACGATTACGCCATCGGAGGTCACGTCAATATCGACGTGGCAGAAGAAAATACCCCTGAAAAAACGCTTCAAAAAATGGAGCAGATCATAAGAGCAGCCAAGGCTCCTGCCGATCCTTCAACGCAGGATCTGAAGGTCGCCGCTCAAGCTCAGCAAAAAGCTGCAAAAGCCCGCGCTGAAATTGCCTCAAACAGTCCTGCCGTTTCCGATACGAAAAATCAAAAGATCTGATCTGCAATAAACTGTCTTTCTTGTTTTGAAAACACCAATGCCATACGTACGTGCGTAAGTTCAGGATGAGTCTGCTCACCGTACTGCCTTTTAATAAGCTGCTCTTTGGCACTCATCAGCAACTTTTTGACGTCATCTCCTGCTCTTGCATACTTAAGTTCTATTACAAAATATCGGTTACCTGCTTTAAACTCCAGATCCGAGCGTCTGAATGCATTATGCCTTTCTATATTCAGCTCGTTAACTCCGCCGCCTGTGAGGTAAATCTGCAGAAAACAGCGCAACGAAGCCTCATCGTTGACAGGATATCTGACATAGTCAATCGATTTAAACAGAAGGTTAAGACGTCTTACGATCTCATTTGGAGCAAAGTTCATGAATAAGCCCAAAGACGAAGTTTCAACCATACTGTCTGCATTTTTCCCAAAAAGTTGCTCTGCATACAATTTGGACATGGAACACGAAACTTCAGCGTTAGGATAGTTTACGGTAAATACCTCCCCGCCGGGCTCAACACTTTTAATGGTCAGATATCCTGCCTGTACCAGTAATGAGAGATCCCCTATGTCGGCAAGATCCTGACTTGAATTCAGCTCGTCTGAAGATATGATCTGATTTACGCCATACGCTTTGGGATCTTTTAAACTGTGACTTTTGATGTAATTTAACAAAACGGAAGGACGGCCGGCGCTGTCATACCAGTAGTTTTGAAAACCGTCCTCAGGATAACTTAAAAAATTCAAAACAGACCAGGGCGTATATACATGCTTTGAAGCTTTTTTGTCAAAACAATACCCGTCATAGTAATAAGCAAGTTGCTGCATGCACTCGTCAACACTTAAATTAAGTACTCCCGCAGCATGCTCTATATGCTGACAAAAAAAAGTCCTAAGTTCATCTTCGGTATATCCTAACAAAGTGCCGTATTCAGGACGCATACTGATATCCGTCATGAAATTCACTCCGGAAAAGATCCCCAGATTTTTGTAGCGACAGATCCCAGTAACCAGGATCAGTCTGAATCTTGAACTCAGCCTTTTTAAGCAATCATAAAATGAAAAAAGCTCGGCCTGTACTTCTTCAAAAAGCTTGGGGGAGTGCAGACAAGAATTTAACGGAGCATCATACTCATCCATCAGCAACACGGGACTTGATGCATCATTTTTCAACATTTTTTCAAAGGCATCGGCAACACTGCCTATCCCTCTTATACCTATTTTGGGAAGGGTAAAACCTGCACTCTCAGACGCAGAAAACACCATATTCTCAAATTTGGCTTTGAACTCTTCTATGCTTTGAAAAATTCTGCAGGCAGTAAAGTCCATGCGGATCACAGGGTAAGTTTTGTCATGCCAATGATCTGCAATTGCCAATCCTTTAAAATATCTAAGCCCGTCTTTAAATAAAGATTCAACGGTGCTTACGAGCAGGGTCTTCCCAAAACGGCGCGGACGGGAGAGAAAATAAAAACCGTCATCTCTTACCAATTCGTTGATCAAGCAGGTTTTATCAACGTAAATTTTCGACCTGCTTCTTAAAACAGAAAAATCGCTGAATCCCAAAGGAAGAGAAGCCATGTCACCCCGATCTTGCATCATATATTTTCACCGTTTCGCATATAGCCGATCACATTTTAACGTCGGCATGAGCCGAATGCAGAAAAAGTGGCAAAAATCAGCACAATAACTCTCCTTGATGACAATCAAACTTTCTTACTTTATCGCAATTGCAGTCTCCGCCAGCATAAAATCTTTCAATTTTCTATAACCATTTAATGCACTCTAATCGTTTATGCATCTTTATCTTTAATTTCAGTTAGTTGGTAGCTAATTTTACATACAGACACAAAGAGTAACATATAGTTTTATTTAATAACACATATTAAATTTTAGTAAAAACATCTAATCATTCTTTTTTTATGTTATAGTTATTACATAATTTGTAAAGCAATAATACAAAAATAACTATAACTAAAACGGAGTTTACGATGTCAGAGCAAACCATTTTTCTTGCAGGCGGATGCTTTTGGGGTATATCTGAATACTTTTCAAGGATCCCGGGGATCCTTTCTACCGTTGCAGGTTATGCCAACAGTAAAACTGTTTCTCCTTCATATGAACAGGTGAAATCCCAAAGTACCGACGCGGCGGAGACCGTTGCAGTCACCTTTGACGAGGAGAAACTTTCGCTTGAACAGATCCTGCATGCTTTCTTTTTGG
>JALEXT010000083.1 GCA_022779845.1 Succinatimonas sp. | reverse complement strand
CATCAGAAACCAGCAGAATATTTCAAGCAACGTGAGCGATGCCAGATCACGCATACGCGATACCGACTACGCCGAAGAGGTCACCGAGATGACTACCCAGCAGATCCTGCAACAGGGTGCGACCTCCATTCTCACTCAAGCCAACACCCGCCCTGAAATTGCACTGCAGATCCTCAACAACGGCTGACGCTTTGTGTGACGCGCGCATTAGCTTTATTTTCACCCCGCTGATACAATTTCCCTTACTGATTAACTAAAAACAGTGAGGGATTACTTTTTTAAAACATGGCTCAGTTTATTTACACCATGAACAGGGTCGGAAAAATCGTTCCGCCCAAACGTCAAATCCTCAAGGATATCTCTCTGTCTTTCTTCCCCGGAGCCAAAATAGGCGTGCTGGGATTGAACGGCGCAGGCAAATCCACCTTGATCAAGATCATGGCAGGTGTTGACAAGGATTATGAAGGTGAAGCAAGACCGCAACCTGGGATACGCATAGGTTATCTTCCGCAGGAGCCGGTGTTGGATCCTGAAAAAACCGTGCGTGAAACCGTCGAAGAAGCCTTTGACGACGTAATTAAAGCCTTGGCAAGACTTGATGAAGTTTACAACGAATACGCCGACGAAAATGCCGATTTCGACGCTCTGGCAAAAGAACAGGCCGTGCTCGAAGCGCTGATTCAGGCAAAAGACGGACACAATCTGGAACCGCAGATAGATAAAGCGGCAGATGCATTGCGCCTGCCTCCTTACGATCGCAAGATCAAAGTACTTTCAGGCGGTGAAAGACGCCGCGTAGCTTTGTGCCGTTTGCTGCTTGAAAAACCGGACATGTTGCTTTTGGACGAGCCTACCAACCACTTGGACGCAGAATCCATCGACTGGCTTGAACAATTCTTACATCAGTACCCGGGAACTGTAGTTGCAGTCACGCACGATCGTTATTTCCTGGACAATGTTGCAGGCTGGATCTTAGAACTTGACCGCGGCGAAGGCATTCCCTGGCAAGGTAACTATTCAAGCTGGCTTGATCAAAAAGATCAGCGCCTTAAGATCGAAGAAAGCACCGAATCGGCAAGACGCAAATCGATTGAACGCGAGCTTGACTGGGTTCGTCAGGGAGCCAAAGGACGTCAGGCAAAATCCAAAGCCCGCATGCAACGCTTTGAAGAATTGTCATCAGTGGATTATCAGCGTCGCAATGAAACTAACGAACTTTATATTCCGCCCGGGCCGCGTCTTGGAGAGAAAGTCGTCGAAGTTAAAAATTTGTCCAAAGCTTATGACGGACAAGTACTCATAGACGATCTTTCCTTCAGCGTACCGCAAGGAGCCATAGTCGGCATCATAGGTCCTAACGGCGCTGGAAAATCCACGCTCTTTCGCATGATCACCGGCATGGAACAACCTGACTCAGGCTCTGTAACTTTGGGTGATACCGTAGTTACAGCCTATGTCGAACAGTTCCGTGACAAGATGAAACCTGAGAATACCGTATTTGACGAGATCTCCGAAGGTCGCGACATTCTCAAGATCGGCAACTACGAGATCCCGGCACGCTCTTACATCGGCCGCTTCAATTTCAAAGGCTCCGATCAGCAAAAGCGGGTGGGAGATCTTTCAGGCGGAGAACGCGGTCGTCTGCAACTGGCAAAGCTGTTGCAGGTAGGCGGAAATCTGTTGCTTTTGGACGAACCTACCAACGATTTGGATGTGGAAACTTTGCGTGCTTTGGAAAATGCTCTGACCGAATTCCCGGGCAGCGCCATGGTGATCTCACACGATCGCTGGTTCCTTGATCGTATTGCCACCCATATCCTTGACTACGGTGATGAAGGAAAAGTTACTTTCTTTGAAGGAAACTATACCGAATACGAAAAATGGAAACGAGAGAATTTAGGCGAAGAAGCAATGCCTCACCGCTTAAAATTCAAAAAAGTTGCCAAGTAACCGGAAAATCATGCAGGCCGTCAGCGACGGCCTGTTTTATTTTTTAAATGACAAAGCCTTAAACAGATAATAAGCAGGCGGCTTTGCCGAACTTTTGGTAATTGCAAATCCGCAGTGTTGCGCACAGCGCAGAGCTTTTATATCATCAAAAGGAACCAAAGTAGACACTCCGCGCAACTTACCATGATCATAGCAATCAAGCGAGAAACGCCTGAGAGCACTGCCTACCCCCTTTTCTCTGTACTTTGCCGCTACGGCAAGATAAATTTCGTGGATCAACCCCTCAGACTGCTCAGAAGGTTCAAACATATAAAAATCACAGGCAACGATCCTTCCTTCGGCATCCTTTGCCACACTGCACAGTTGATTCATGCGCTTTTTAAAAACTTTTTGTAGCCAGGGAACCGCATAAATATCGCATTCTGCCAAAAGAGCCATGCAGGATAAAAAATCGTCTTTAGTCGCAGTTTGCAAAACCAAGTCTTCAAATTCGGTTTTAAGGGATAACCTAAGATCTTGTGCCGATCTTAAATTAAAACGAATCAAAGCAGCATCTCTGAAAAAATGATAGAGAAAGTGAGGGATCATAAAAAAACTTAAGCAGGCTCAAAAGAATCATGCATTCTGAAGACAGATTATCTTGTATATTATCAGTTAAAAATACGGTTTAAAAATTTAAACGGAAAATTTATGCATAACACTTTAAAACAAACTCTGCTGGCATCTGCACTTACTGTGCTGGCTTTTTCTTCAACACAAAGTTTTGCAGACGATCTGGTAGTGCGTGTCGGTACCGAGCCTTCATTCGCACCCTTTGAATTCATGGATGAAAAGACCAAGACTCTTACCGGTTTTGACATCGACCTTATCAACGCCATAGCTGAAGCCTCCGGATTTAAAACCGAAATTTCCACCATGCCGTTTGACGGACTGATCCCCGCCATTCTCACCGATTCGCTGGATGTTGGTATTTCTGCCTTCACCATCACCGATGAACGCAGAAAACGCGTTGCCTTCTCGGCTCCGTACATAGACGCTGGTCTCGGTATAGTCATACGCAGCGCATTAAAAAATGAAATCAAAGGTGCAAACGACTTACAAGGACGCAAACTTTGCGGACAGATCGGCACTTCAGGAGCCTTGTACTCTGAAAAAGTCAAAGATGCTCAGGTAACCCAGTTCAATTCAGCTTCAGAGACTTATCTTGAACTGCGTAAAGGCGGATGCGATGCCATCGTCAATGACCGTCCCGTACATGCCTACTACATGGCTACGGCAAAACCTGATGATGTGATCCTGCTTGACGGCTACATCAGTGCAGAATCCTACGGCATTGTGATGAACAAAAACAATACCGAACTGCAAGAACTGGTAAACCGCGGATTTGACAAGATCAAAGCCGACGGAACCTACCAACAGATCTACAATAAATGGTTTAAAGACAACAAGTAACCATAAAATTGTACGTACTTGACAACATGCGACCGAACTCTTTTGGAGCGGTCGTTTTTTTCAGATTCAGATAATGACAGAATTAAAAGTAGGCATCGTAGGATGCGGCAAAATAGCCGATTTTCATGCCAAAGCCATTTTAAAAACTCCCGGATGCCGGCTGGTTGCGGCTTGTAATCGTACCGAGAAAAAACTTAAAAGCTTTACCGAGCGCTACAGGATCTCAGGATATCTGGACGCCAAAGAAATGGTACGCGCGGAACATCTTGATGCCGTCACCATTTGTACCCCCCACCCTACTCATGCTGCACTGGCCGTTGCCTGTCTTAACGAACGATGCCACGTTCTGGTAGAAAAACCTCTCGCTGTTTCCGTAGCAGAGTGTGACGAGATGATCAAAGCAGCCGAACAAAACAAGGTACTGCTCGGGACCTTGGTACAACGCAGGTTTTATAAGCCTTGCCTACGCATAAGGGAAGCAATCGATTCAGGAAAAATGGGACATCCCGTATTGGGAGAAGCCGTGATGTTAGGATACAGATCAAAAGAATACTACCAATCTGATCCCTGGCGCGGCAGCTGGAGCGGCGAAGGCGGCGGAGTATTGGTTTCACAGGCTTCGCATCAGATAGATCTGCTTAACTGGTACATGGGAAAAATCGAAAGCATTCAGGGGCATTTTGAAAATTTCACTCACCCGTTCATCGAAGTTGAAGACAGCGCCTGCGCCGTGATCCGTTACCAAGGAGGAGGCATGGCCACGTTGTTGGCCAGCAACTGTCAGGATCCCGCACTTTACGGCCGCGTTCACATCTTCGGATCAAACGGTAAGAGTGCCGGAGTAAAAACCGACGGCGGTTCCATGTTCATTGCAGGAGTCTCCGAAATTGAAGAACCTCCTGTATGCGATTTGTGGACTGCCGACGCTACTCCGCTTGAAAGATTGCAAGAGCAGGATGCGGCTTTTTTCTCATCCCTT
>JALEXT010000076.1 GCA_022779845.1 Succinatimonas sp. | reverse complement strand
ACGGCGTTCGTCTCGGTGCTTCCTACCACTATATCAAAAAGCAAGAAGTTTATAACGGTGAGAAAGAGTCCGGTGATACCAAGTTCGTTCAGCTGATCGCCGACTACAACGTTACCCCCAACTTCAAAGTCTGGGCAGAAGCCCTGATCGATGCAGGCTCTGACGACGGCTATCCTAGGATCAAGTCCGCTCTTGACAGCAAGGACAGCGGCCACAACAGCATCATGTTCGGTGCCCGTTACGTATTCTAATCTGAGAGTTCTCTCAAGTTAGATATCCCAGAGTTTATTTACGCAAGTAAATAAAACCCGTTGGCAGGATCCAGATGATCCTGCCTTTTTTCATTTTCTGTTTCAGTCTATTTTAAGCACGTAAAACACAAAGCACCCACTGCTGATTTAACACAGATTTTACCTCCTATTAACAGCCAGTTTTTGCTTTCATCTCTTTTAAATTGCTGATTACCTATTGTGTTATAATGCCCCGCAAAACAGGCTTACCGATGCACTTTCAAAGGAAAAAAAGATAAATTCGGTAGAAAAGAATGGCACGCAGTTTATATGTGCGTTTTCTTAATTTCGATTAAGCCGCACCTTGGCTAATGCCGGACAAGACAAAATTCTCCTGACGGCTGATAAGACATTTAGTAGAGGTACAGTAAAATTACTTTCCAGGCAGCGGATCTTGAGAAGATCCTCAAACAGAACAAAGCCCAAGTCAAAAAGAACGGCTCAGCAAAACTGGTGCTTAACAGCAGACAGCACAGTATTAAAAGAAAAGACATTTCCGTACAAGCAATAAGAGTGTTGGAAGGCTTGCAAAAAGCAGGTTTTCAGGCTTATTTGGTAGGCGGTTGCATTCGTGATCTGTTAAGCGGTGAAACTCCCAAAGATTTTGATGTTTCGACCAACGCGACCCCAGAGCAGGTACGCCGCGTATTCCGTAACTCAAGGATCATAGGCAGACGTTTTCGCATCGTACACGTGGTTTTCGGACGTGACATCATTGAAGTAACCACATTCAGAGCCAATCAGGAAAACGATCGCAATACTTTCAGACATCAAGCTTCAGAAAGCGGCATGCTGGTACGTGACAACGTATACGGTCGCACTCTTGATGAAGACGCAGAACGCCGCGACTTTACCATCAATGCCATCTATTACGATCTAAAACGCGGAGAACTCATCGATTATCACGCAGGTCTTTACGATCTGAGAGAAAGAGTGATCGATATCATAGGCGATCCGGAAAAACGTTACGCCGAAGATCCCGTACGCATGATCAGGGCCTTGCGTTTTGCCGCAAAACTCGGTTTTAAAATCTCAAAGCGCACCGCAGATCCCATTAAACGTATGGCTCCCTCTTTAAAAGAGGTTTCCAATGCCAGAATGTTCGAGGAAGTAAACAAGCTGTTTCTGACAGGACACGGCTTGCAAAGCTTCAGGGTCTTAAAAGAATACGGAATTTTCGAGATCCTGTTCCCGGGACTTGATGAATACATTGAAAACCCGGTATTCAATTCTTTTGTCGAATATGCTCTAAAGAGTTCGGACGAGCGTTGCAAAGAACAAAAACGCAACATGCCGCATTTCTTATACGCAGTTATTCTCTGGGCAAAATTCCAAAGCGAAGTTTTAAGGCTTAGCGATCTCAATGACAGTGTGGTCAACGCAGCTTCCATGCGCGAACTTGCCGACATAGCATGCCCTAAAGTACTGCGAGTTCAGCATGCAGTAACTGCCATTCCCATGAGTATCTCAGAATCGATACGTTCCATGTGGTCTTTGCAATTGCAATTTTTGGAAATAGACGATCCGCAATCGGTAGAAGCAGTGGCATCCCGCCAACTCTTCCGCGGAGGATTCGATATCTTCAGGTTAAGAGCGCGTTTTGAACCCTACCTTGAACCTTTCGTGCATTTCTGGCAACCGTACTATGACGAAAGCGCCGCAAGATCAAAGCAGAAAAACGAACAACGTCTGGCAAGAGAACGCGACGCGGCAAATTTCGATACGGAAAATACCGATCCTTGGAGTATGAGCCCGGGATTTGAGGCAGA
>JALEXT010000039.1 GCA_022779845.1 Succinatimonas sp. | reverse complement strand
ATACCTTTACGTTGATCCTACTAATACTGCAGCTCAGAAAGCATTCTGTTTCAATTATTCTTGCTGAATAATTTACGTCAACTTTTCAAAGAACCACCGACGCGTATAGCACCAGTTCTATTTAAAATTTCGTGCGTAGGCCCTGTCAAAAACGTGATTTTTATCACATTTCCCGATGTTACTGCCTTACAATCCTTACCCCGATACGCCCTGAAATGAAAAGAACCACTCCTACCAAAGTGCCGATCCCCAAAGCCATAAGGTACTGCAGCATCTGTGGTGACAGAGGAATAATGAAAATTCCTCCATGAGGAGCACACACTCCGCACTGAAAAGCCATAGACAAGGCTCCTGCCACCCCGGATCCGGTAAAACATGCAAAACGCATGCGTTTAGGTGCAATAAGCATGTAAGGCATAACACCTTCGGTTACAAAAAGAAGCCCCTTTCCTATAGCTTTAAAGCTCAGTTGCCGTTCACGCATTGAAAAAAAAGGTCTGGCCAAAAGCGAAGCCAATCCGGCGGATAAAGGAGGAACCATTCCGCCAGCCATGACGGCTGCCATCACCTTACTTCCGGCCCCGACCTCAGGGATCGAATCAGCTAAGAGCAAAACGCCGCAAGCATAAGCCATTTTATTCAACGGCCCGCCCATATCTGCAGACATCATTAGCCCCAAAACCGCACCTATCGTCACCCGCAAAGGCAAACCGGCATGATTGATCAGTGAGTTTATATGCGTATCAAGAAAACTTGCTGGGATGTTTGTGATGAATTCTGCTACTGCAGTAACCCCCAATGCTCCTACCAACGGATATACCAAAAGCGCAAACATGGCATCATGACCTTTTAAGAATCTTTGTGCCAAGATCGACGTCATATACGCGATCATTCCTCCGGCAAATCCGTTTACTAAGGCACCAACTACTCCGGCTCCGGTCATATCCGCCATTACTCCACCTGTAAAGCCTGCTACCAGAGCTGTGCGACCGCCTATTGAAAAAGCAATAAACGCAGAAAGTACCGGCAAAAGCAGGATCCCGATGCTATAGCCTATGGTGTCAAAGAAAAAACCTATGCTGGTACCGTTTAAAAAAGGCAAACAAGCAAAGGCCGAAAGAATACCGGCGGTTGCTGCCAAAGGCATAATATAAGTAAGACCGCTCATAAGATGACGGTACATGCGCATGGGGATCGAAACCGCTTCTGAACGAAATACCAGAGAATACGGCTGACAATCAGGACTTAATGCACGTGTAATAAGTTCTTCCGGTTTGTTGATGCCGTCGTTGACACCGACACGTACCAAAGGCTTTCCTATAAAACGGTTCATACGTACGGTACGATCAGCTGCAACAATTACCGCTTTTGCTCCGGCAATATCCTCAGGCAACAAAGGGTTGCGATTTCCTGCAGCACCGTCGGCTTCAACCTTAATGGAAATTCCAAGCTCACGGGCCTTTTGCTCCAAAGCTTCGGCCGCCATATAAGTATGTGAAAGACCTGCTGTACAAGCTGTTACCGCAACGAGATCGTAACTTACCGTTTCCTTCGGATTTGCCTGCTTTTCCTGTTCCTCGTTCTTTTCATCCCCTTCAGCCTTATCCACTATTTCCAGGAATTCTTCGGAAGTTTTGGCGGCTATCAACTTTTCCCTGACCTTTTTATCGATCAGTAAGGATGACAGATGAGCAAGTACATCAATATGCTCATCAGAAGCTTTGTGAGGTGAAGCTATGATGAAAAATAATCTGGCTTTACTGCCGTCTAAAGAATCAAACTCTATACCTTCACGCAAAACCATCGCCGCAAGTCCCGGATATGAGACGCCTGCACTTTTGGCATGCGGTATTGCTACTCCTTCACCCAAACCGGTAGAGCTTTTGCTTTCTCTGTCAAATACCGCCTGACGAAAACGTTCGACATCGTTGATGCAACCGGTGGAAGCAACCAAATCAACCAGATGATTGATGGCACCCTCTTTATCTTGTATATCAGGGTGAAGATCCACAGCCTGCGGCCGCAACAAATCGCGTATGCGCATATGCATTTCCTAAAGAGCTGATTTCATTCTTATCTTACGTTGATCTTACCCTGCCTTGGTTAAAAAAACATTAACCCACCAAGTTCATTCAACTTGTATACAAGATCTTACAAAATGAAAAAGATAGGCATATGCATGCCGTAGCACTTTTACCTCCACCGCATTTTTTCATTGAGAACATAAAGCGTTAACAAGCAGTTGGTGCATACATCAAGAATTTAAGATCATTTCAATTTGACTAGGCCCAATCATTCACTCCCATTTTTAAGTTTCTTCCGTAAACGTTTTGGATCACGACAGATCAATATTCGTCCTAATTTGACAGACTCTTACATTCTACAAATATCATAAATAGGTATGCATTATGTATATGTGCATATGCACATTTATTTTTTAAGTAAATTTAATGTCCAATGTGATAAAGCTCAAATATAAGCCTTTTATTATTAACTAACCTGTCAGCATAGAGAGCAAAACAAACAATGTAGAGCCTCTTATATACAGTCAAACCGACAGGAGATTTTATGAAGAAGTTTGCTATCGCACTGTGTGCATTAGGTGTAGCAGTTGCCTGCGGCACCGTATCTGCAGCCGATTACCCCAGCATGAAAATACGTGCAGCCACCGCCAACATCGAAGCATCCCACCACGGAATCTGCCTCAACAAGGTAAAAGAAATAGTAGAAAAAGAATCTGACGGTAAGATCAAGATGGAGATCTTCTACGGCGGTTCTTTAGGTGACGAGCAGGCCAACGTCAAGCAGTTGCGCAATAACGAAATTCAGATGTCCACTCTTACCGGCAACAACCTCGTAGCTTTTGCTCCGTCTGCCGGCGTTTTCACTCTGCCGTACATTTTCCCGACCGCACAGGATGCTCGCAAGGTATTCGACTCGGATGTGACCAAGGACATCAATGAAACTATTGCCAAAGAAAGCGGAACCCGCCCTCTGCATTGGTTAATCGGCGGTTATCGCTACCTTACCAACTCCAAACACCCCATCGAGAAGATGGAAGACATGAAAGGTCTGAAGATCCGCGTATCTCCTTCTGAAATGCAGCTTGCCACCTACAGATCATTCGGCATCGAACCCCATCCTATGGCCTGGTCCGAAGTCTTCAACGCTCTGCAGCAAGGCGTGATCGACGGTGAGGAAAATCCGTACACCGTGATGCGTGACATGAAGTTCTGGGAAGTTCAGAAATACCTGACTGAAGTCCACTGCACTTTGTGGATAGGACCTCTGCTTGTTTCAGAAAAATGGTATCGCAAGTTAAACGACGATACCAAGGCACTGCTTGCAAAAGCTGCCGAAGAGGCCGTACACGGCGAATGGAACTGGTCTGAAGAACAAGACGGTGTCGCCAAACAGGACTGCATCGATCACGGCATGCAGATCTCCACTTTGCAGGATGAAGACAAATGGCAGGCTGCAGCCAAATCCATTTGGCCCAACTTCTACGACAAAGTCGGCGGCAAAGATCTTGTTGACAAGGTCGTGAATGTTGTCGAGCAGTAATTTGACTGCGTGACCGAAGATAACCGGTCCTTTTAGGACCGGTTTTGAAAAAGGGTGGAGAAATAGCGATTATGCCCCGTTTTTTAAAGTTTTACTTCCGCAATTTTGAAGAGTGCATGAGCGGTTTTTGCCTTGGCATGATGATCATGGCTTTGTTGGTACAAGCCGTAGTCAGAGCCGTTGCCGGTACCGCCGTAGCTTGGGCAGAGGAGCTTTCCAGATTTTGCTTTATCTGGGCGGTATTCTTCGCCATGGCCCTTGCGAGCAAGCGTTGCGAACATGTCTGCATTACCGTGCAGTTCATGAAGTTCAGCCAAAAAATCCGCTTCTGCATACGCGTAGTACGTGATTTGGTATGGATCTTCTTCAACGTTTTTATCGCATACACCTGCTGCGAAGTCATAGCCGAGAGTATCGAATTCCCTGAAATCTCCCAGACTTTAGGCTTCCCCAAATACTATGTTGAAGCGGTGATCCCCGTTTCCTTTGTCTTAAGCAGCGTCCGTATCCTTGAAGATTACTGGGTACATTTCAAAGCCGGTACGCTCAAAGACATGACTATCTGATCGAATTTTTACAACGGTTAAATTAAACGGAGTGCCCGATGTCTCCTCTTGAAATACTTCTGTTCTCAATGGCAGGTCTGTTCCTGCTGGGGATCCCCATCTTTATGGCGTTGGCAGCCAGTTCCTGCATTACTTTGCTGTGCACCGACATTCTGCCGCTGTCCATCATTCACAATTCACTGTTTGACGGTCTGAACATTTTCCCGCTGCTTGCCGTACCGAGCTTTGTGGTCGCCGGAACTTTGATGGAATACGGCAACATCACCAACCAAATCATTACGGTGGTTAAACAGGTGGTCGGCCGTTCCTTCGGCGGACTTGGTATCTGCACCATTTTGGCTTGCACATTCTTTGCTGCCATCGCAGGTTCAGGTACTGCCACCACTGCTGCAATCGGTGCAATTCTCATTCCTTCCATGGTGAGAAATTCATACAAGCCTGAACATGCCGCGGCCATAACCGCAGCAGGCGGCACCATAGGAACTCTCATTCCTCCGTCAAACTCCATGATCATGTTCGCCGTTTTAGGCAACGTGTCGGTTACCGGCTTGTTTACCGCAGGTTTCATCCCCGGTTTCATCGTAGCTTTCTCTTTGTGCCTTACCACCTACATCATCGCCAAAAAGAACAACTATCACGGTGACGAAAACTTCAAGTTCGACTTAAAGGAATTCTTAACTTCCTGCCGCAAGAGCTTCTTCTCACTGTTTACCCCGTTCATCGTCTTAGGTTCCATCTATTTGGGAATTGCTACTCCGGTTGAAGCATCGATCATTGCCGTTGCATACGCCATCTTCGTAGGTGCCGTCATCAACCGTTGCTTAACCTGGATGCACATTTGGAAAGCCATCATGAGCGGTGTCATGGTCTGCGGTACCGTAGTAGTCATCGTTGCCACCTCAACTCTGCTGGGCAAGATCCTTACTTTGGAAAACGCCCCGCTCAAGCTCTCTGAAATGATCACCACCTTCTCTTCAAACCCCGTCGTCGTACTGCTGCTCATCGTAGGCATGCTCTACATACTCGGTATGTTCATGGAGACTCTGGCCCTCATCATCATTCTGACCCCGGTACTTATGCCCACTACCAATGCCTTGGGTATCGATCCCATCCAATTCGGCATTCTGATGGTTCTTGCTACCAACGTCGGCATGCTGACTCCTCCTTTGGGCGTGAACCTCTTCGTATCCTCAAGGATCGCCAAGACTACCGTGGAAAGAGTGTTCGTAGGTGTATTGCCCTTCTTACTGGCACTGACCGTATGCGTGCTCATCCTGACTCTCTTCCCGAGCGTCTCGACTTTCCTGCCGCATTTACTCGGTTACCAGTAACTCAACTGAAATAAAAAACACAACGTTAAGTTTGAAACAGATAAAAGTTTAAGGAATAAAAAAATGATCAAGGTTAAGGTCTTAAAACCTGCTGATGTCACTGCACAGATAAAAGACGGCATGACCGTGTGCACCATCGCCATGACTCTGGTCAGTGCGGCAGAATCCATACTCAAGGATATCGAGAAGACCTTTTTGGAAACCGGACATCCCTGTGATCTCACCGTGCTGCACTCCTGCGGCCAAGGTGATCGCAAAGACGGTTTGCTCCATCTGGCTCACGAAAAGCTTACCAAGCGCATCATCGGATCTCACTGGGGTCTGATGCCTGGTTGGATGTCACTTATTGCCAACAATCAGGTCGAAGCCTATTGCATGCCTCAAGGACAAATTGCTCAGCTCTACCGCAGCATGGCTTGCGGATTACCGGGCAAAATCTCCAAAGTAGGTCTCGGCACCTTCGTCGATCCCCGTTATGAAGGCGGAAAGATGAACAGCCGTACTAAGCCGCTTGAAGATCTCATCGATGTAATGAAGGTTGACGGTGAAGAGTACCTTTTCTACAAGAAAGTCCCCATCGACATTTGCATCATCCGCGGTACCGAATGTGACGAAATGGGCAATCTCACCACCGATGAAGAAGCCATGAAGCTTGAGGTGCTGGAAGGCGTATTGGCAGCCAAGCGCTTCGGCGGCAAAGTGTTTGCTCAGGTAAAACGCATTGTTCAGAACGGTACTTTAAATCCCAAGAGCGTTACGGTTCCCGGCGTATTCATCGACGGCGTGGTGGTTTGTGACAACCCGCTCGTTGATCACCGTCAGTCTTCATCTTGGTATTTTGATCCTTCTTACAGCGGACAATCCCGCGTCGTGGCCGACTCCATCGAGCCTTTGCCCCTGACCGTAAGAAAGGTAATAGGTCGTCGCGCCTTAGAAGAAGTCAAACCGGGCAACATCATCAATCTCGGTACCGGTATTCCCAACGACGTAGTCGGCAATATCGCCAATGAAGAGAAGATCAACGAAGACATCATGATCACCGTGGAGTCAGGTATCTACGGCGGCGTACAGTCAGGCGGCATCGATTTCGGCGTCGGTAAGAATCTGTGCGCCATGATCACTCACGTCTCGCAGATGGACTATTACGACGGTGCCGGAGTGGACGTCACCTTCATGGGCTTTGGCGAATTGGACGGAGAGGGAAACATCAATTCAACCAAGATGGGTCCCCGTTGCACCGGAGCAGGCGGCTTCCTCGACATCACACAGAACGCCAAAAAGATCATCTTCTGCGGCACCTTCACCGCCTCAGGCTGTGACTTCTCCTTCGAAGACAAGAAACTGCACATCAGGAAGGAAGGCAAGATCCGCAAGATGGTCAAACAGGTAGCTCAGTACTCCTTCAACGGCAAGATAGCCCGTGATAAGGGTCAGGAAGTCTGGATCGTCACTGAACGTGCCGTTTTCAAGCTGGTTCCTGAAGGCGTAAAGCTTATGGAAATTGCCGCAGGCGTCGATTTACAAAAAGATGTACTGGATTTAATGGATTTTAAACCTATCCTAAGCGAGGACCTTAAGGTCATCGATACGGATATCTACAACGAGGGAACGTACGGCCTTAAGGAGAAAATTCTTAAATAGTACGAGGTTTTAATTATGAATTTATCAGGCAAGGTAGCGATTGTCACGGGCGGCAGCAGCGGCATCGGACAGGGAATAGCACTGAAATTAGCACTTGACGGAGCTTTTGTTGCCGTTCTGGATACTGCACCTTGCGACGAAACCATGCGCCGGATTGAAGAAGCAGGCGGAAAAGCAGAATTCCGTAAAACGGATGTAGCCGATGCTTCTGACGTCGGATCAAGCTTTGCAGAGGTGATCAGACAACAGGGAAAGCTCGATATTTTAGTAAATTGCGCCGGGATCAATCGCGATGCCATGCTCCACAAAATGACTTTTGAACAGTGGCAGCAGGTGATCAATGTAGATTTAAACGGCACTTTTTACTGTACACAACTGGCTGTCAAGCATATGAGGCCGCGCAACTACGGAAGGATCATCAACATCTCATCCGGCAGTTGGTTAGGAAACATAGGGCAGGCTAATTATGCAGCAGCCAAAGCAGGAGTCGTCGGACTTACGAAAACTGCGGCAAGAGAAAACGCCAGGCACGGAATAACCTGCAACGCAATATGCCCAGGATTTATCGAAACTCCGATGACATTGAAGTTAAAAGAAATTCAAGGAGGAAAGCCTTGGGAGAGCATGGAAGCCCGCATTCCGATGGGATATGCAGGCAAACCCAGCGATGTGGCCAACATGGTCGCCTTCCTGGCTTCCGACGAAGCAGCTTACATAACCGCAGAAGTGATCAATGTAGGCGGCGGAATGATTGTTTAAACCTTTTTTGGTAATTTAAACCGAGGTAAAAAATGAAAGTTGTAGTTATTGGCTCAGGTCTCATGGGTAACGGCATTTCTTTAGCTTGTGCGCAGGCTGATTACAATGTAACCAACATCGATACCTTCCCCAGCGCCATCGAAAAGGCCAAAACCACCACTGCAAAGCTCTATGACAAGAAGGTTGCCAAGGGCAAGATGACCCGCGAAGAAGCCGATGCCGTGATCGCCAGGATCACCTACGCCGACTCGTACGCTGCCGCAGCCGATGCCGATCTGGTCATCGAGGCCGTTCCTGAAAAGATCGAGATCAAGAAAGCCGTATTCGCCGAATTGGCCAAGGTCTGCAAGAAAGAGGCAATCATCGTCAGCAATACCTCGGGTTTAAGCATTTCCGAAATTGCTTCCGTAACCGATCGTCCTAATCAGGTCATGGGTGTGCACTTCTTCTACCCAGCTCCCGTGATGAAGCTCGTTGAACTCATTCGCGGTCTGGCTACCGACGATGCCACCTACAACACCGTCAAAGAATTTGCCAAGAGCATTCATAAAGAAACCGTAGATGCTCCCGAATTGCCGGGCTTCATCGTCAACCGCATCTTGGTTCCTATGCAGAATGAGGCTGCCTTCATGGTAATGGAAGGCGCCGATCCTAAAGACGTGGACACTGCCATGAAACTCGGTGCCAACATGCCTATGGGTCCTCTGGAGCTTACCGACTTCGTCGGCATCGACACCATGCTTGCAACCATGACCGGCCTCTACAACGGCTTCCATGACAGCAAGTATCGTCCTTGCCCTCTGCTTGAGACCATGGTCAAAGCAGGTCATTTAGGCCGCAAGTCAGGTCAGGGCTTCTACAAATACGACAAGTAATTACTGATTAAAAACACAACGTTAAGATTTTTTACAGAGGATTTTGGAAATGACTAAAGAAGTAGTAATCGTCAGCGGCGCAAGACTCCCGGTCGGTACTTTCGGCGGCTCTTTGAAGACTGTCAGCACCATCGATATGGGTGCCATGGTGGTAAGAGAAGCGGTAAAACGTGCCAAGATCGATCCGGCCATCGTCGACGAGTGCATCATAGGTGAAGTAGGCGAAGTTGCAGAAGACGGCTTCATTGCCCGTTGCATCAGCTTAAAAGGCGGTTTGCCCGAGAGTGCCACCGCTTATTCCGTAAACCGTCAGTGCGGCTCTTCACTTCAGTCCATTGCCGACGCTTATCTTGAGATCATTTCAGGTCACGCCGACGTCGTAGTTGCAGGCGGTGTCGAAAGCACCTCCCGTCTGCCTTACTACGTGAAAGAAGCCCGCTGGGGTGCCCGTATGGGTCACAAGACCTTTGAAGACGGCGTCATCGACATTCTGACCTGGCCTTTGGACGGCAATCACAACGGTATTACCGCTGAAAACGTCGCCAGAGAATATCACGTCACCCGTGAAGAGCAGGATCAATTCGCCCTGCGCAGCCATCAGAGAGCCTGCAAGGCCATCAATGAAGGCAAATTCAAAGATGAGATCCTGCCGGTAGAGCTTAAGGATCGCAAAGGCCGCGTCACCATTTTTGATACCGACGAAGGCCCGAGACAGGATCAGACCTATGAGAAGCTTGCCAAGCTCAAGCCCTGCTTCGTGAGAGAAAACGGTACCGTTACCGCAGGTAACTCTTCAAGTCTGAACGACGGCGCCGGTGCCGTAGTGCTCATGAGCAAGGAAAAAGCTGACGAACTTGGGTTAAAGCCTTTGCTCAAGGTTGTGGATTACGCCGTTGCAGGCTTCAAGCCTGAACTCATGGGATACTCACCCAAGTTCTCTTCTGAAAAGCTTGCCAAGAAACTCGGTCTTGATCTCACCAAGATTGACATGTTCGAGATCAACGAGGCATTCGCTTCTCAGGCTTTTGCCGTAAGCCGCGATCTGCACCTTGATCCTGAAAAGGTAAACATTTACGGCGGCGGTATTTCCATCGGTCATCCTTTGGGTGCCACCGGTGCCATCCTCACCATCAAGGTGATGTACGAATTGCAACGTACCGACAAAAAGGATGCCATGATCTCCATGTGCATAGGTGGCGGTCAGGGCATTTCCATGTACTTTACCAAGCCTGAGTAATTATCAAGCGACTTTTGGACTCCTTAGTTTGTGTAATTTGGGGCGGCAGCGCCGCCCCCTTTTTTAAAAGATCAAATTAAAGAGAGTTGTACGCAAATAGAAAAAATACGCAAAAAAAAAAACTGATATCTAGAATATTTTGTTATAAAAGTTTATTCAAATATTGATATGTTTTATAACAAGGTATTTGAAGAATAAAATTATTCTTATTAGCAGAAGAATGCGGAGATCATATGGCTGGCTTCTTATATAAAAGTTTACAAAAAACCGCGGCTAAATTCCCTGACAAGCCGATCTTGGTGTACGAAGATCAGTCTCTCACCACCACCGACTTTTTAAACGAAGTAAAGTGCTGTGCCTCTTTCTTAAAAAAGAACGACTTCAAAAAAGGCGACGTGGTATTCAATGCTCTTGGCAATACTATAGAGTTTTGTGCTCTGCTTTACGCGGCCAATGCTTTGGGCGTGATCGTCATTCCCATCTCAACTAAGATCAAGATAGACGGTTTTACAAATCTTTTAAATCAGCTCATGCCTAAGCTGGTCTTTTTCGACGACACCGTACAGCCTTTCGTAAAAGATCTGCTTCCGGTTGAAAAACGCATTTCCTTAAGACTGTTTTCAGATTACCGAGCCTACGACCGACTGGAAATAGAAGACGACGATTCCATTAAAGGAAGCGACACTGCGGTGATCATGTTTACCTCAGGTACCACCAGTGCTCCTAAAGGGGCCATGATCAGCAACGACAATCTTGAAGCAGCGGCAGCAGCTTACAAAGACGGACTTAAGCTGACCTCGGATGACAGCACCATCTTGGCAGTTCCCATCTTCCACATCACAGGTTTAAGCGCCATTTTGGCTCTGTTTATCGATTTGGGCGGAACCATTTATCTTGAAAACAGATTCCATGCCGATAAGATTTTAAGTCTGATCCGCGAACACAACGTCACCTTCCTGCACGGCTCGCCTACCGTATTTGCCATTTTGCACAGCGAGTGCTTAAAAGGCGGAACCGGCAGTCTGCCCTCGTTACGTTCCATTGCTTGCGGCGCAGGACGACTCAACGAAGGCATCATCAGATCTTTGAACAAACTTTTCCCCAACGCTCAGATCCATTCCATTTACGGACTTACCGAGTCCACCTCTCCTTTTACCATTTTCAGAGGTGACGTTTCCAAGACTGAGAAATGCCAGTCATCAGGCACCCCTTCTTTGGGAGCCAAGATTTCCATTCGCAATGAAAACGGTCAGGAACTGCCCACCGGTGAAACCGGCCTCATCTATATTGCAGGACCGATGGTCATCAAACAGTACTACCCTGTAACCGAGACTACCAAGAAACTGTTCTCCGGAGAATTTTTAAACACCGGTGACGTAGGTTATGTGAACGCTCAGGGCGAGCTTTTCATCAAAGATCGAGTCAAGGACATCATCAACCGCGGCGGCGAGAAAGTATTCTGCCCGGAAGTTGAGAGCATCATCTCCAACTTTCCCAATGTGGTTGAAGTTGCTTTGGTTGCCAAAAAAGACAATTTGTACGGCGAAGTACCGGTAGCTTTCATCCTTACTCAGCCGGGTGCTGAATTCAATGCCGACGATTTCAGACTCTATTTGCACGCTCATCTTGCCTCTTACCAAAGACCGGTTGAGATCTACTACGTTCAGGAACTTCCGAGAACCAATAACGGCAAAATCAACAAACGCGAGTTGCGTAGCCGCTTGGAAGATGATTGCAGTGATCTTTCCGACAAACAGCCCAAAAAACTGAAAGTGGTAGTTGCCATGGACTCCTTCAAAGGCAGTTGCTCTGCTTTTGAAGCAGGTGAAGCAGTTAAAAAAGGCATATTAAACGTAAGAGCCGATGCAGAAGTATTGAATCTGCCGATTTCCGACGGCGGTGAAGGACTTATTGAAGCACTCGAGCAACCTCTGTTGCTTGATAATTTCAAGAAAACTACTTTAGAGGTTACCGGTGCCTACGGTGAAAAGACTTCATGCGCTTTCATGTGCAATACTCACAGCGCCGTACTGGAAATGGCACAAAGCTGCGGAATTTGGAAATATGATCGCGCAAAGCTTGACGCCAGGGAAACCACTACCTACGGCTTGGGACAAACCGTTGCTTACGCATTACAACACGGCATACGTTTCTTTAAGATAGGTTTGGGCGGCTCTGCTACCAACGACGGAGGTGCCGGATTTGCTCAGGCTTTGGGAGCAAAGTTCTATGACAAAGATCATGCCTTGCTTCCTTCTCCCATCAAGAGTAAAGATCTTGCAAGAATAGCCTCTGTCGATATGTCCGATTTCAATCAGGACGTACTTTCTTCAGACTTTATCGGTACCTGCGACGTTACCAACCCGCTTTTGGGAGAAAACGGAGCAACCTATATTTTCGGAAAGCAAAAAGGGGCTTCGTCTGAGGTGTTGCAAGAACTTGAAGACGGCATGAAAAACTACGCCAAAGTTCTTACCGATTACTTCCACAAAGACTGTGCCGATATCGCTGGTGCAGGTGCTGCAGGCGGTATGGGAGCTGCTCTCATGTTCTTCTGCAACGCCAAATTGCAGTCAGGCATTGACACCGTCCTTGATCTTCTGAAATTTGACGAGAAGTTAAAAGGAAGCAACCTCGTCATCGTCGGTGAAGGACGCATGGACGGTCAAAGCATCAACGGCAAAGCTCCGGTAGGCGTGTCACTGCGCGCACAAAAGCAGAATATACCGGCCATTGCCATTTGCGGCTCTCACACTGATGACGCCAAAGCCTTATATAATTGCAATATTCAGGCTATGTTCTCTATCTGTGACGGTCCCATGGCTCTTGAACAATCCATCAAGAATGCCGAAAAGCTCATTGAAAAGACAGCAGAAAATGCCATCAGGGTATACTGCCTGAAATGATGTAAAAATACATCAAAGGAGTTTTAAAATTCTTTTATCTCAGGAAATTGCTGATCAGATTGTGCAAAGATCGATGAAAATCATCTTTCACAATGTAAACGTGATACTCCCGAACGGAGTGATCTTCGCATCAGGCGACAAATCCCGCATCGGGAAGATTCATGAGGCCGGCCGCAAGGCGGCCTTGGATAAAAGACGCATCAACATTTATCCTGAGGATGCCAATCTATTCAAAGGCGTGGCTCCCGGCATCAATCAGCCCATCATCGTTGACGGGCAGGTCCAGATGGTTTTGGGAGTCACCGGCAATCCGAATGAAATAGCCCGCTACGCCGAACTGGCCTTTCTTACTGCTGAACTGCTCATCAATCAGGCTTTGAGCAATGAAGCCAACAATTGGAAAGCCAGCATGCGTGATATGGAGTTTGCATCACTGGTCATGGATCCCAATGCAGATAAGACCATAGACAGTTCAAAAGAAGCAGAACTCTCATCGATCATTCCTTTGCCCAAATACCTGTACCTGGTAGTGATGCAAAGGGCTCCTAACTATCACGCTGCAATCTTTGAACTTATCCAAAAGATAAGAAAGCTGTCCGATTCATCCGACATCATTGTTTTAAAACCCAATGTCTTAATCGTTCTCAATGACTCGTTAAGCGCCTTTGCCAAACAGCAGGAACTTTTAAACGACTCTGCTTATGACAATGACGTCCATATTCGCGTGGGACGTTTTGAAAACATAGATTGCAATCTGACATCGTTTAAGTTGCTGATCTCTTTGGTACGCTTCGGGATCAAAGCCCTAACTGTAGATCCTGCCAACCCGCTTGAAGACAAGGTAGCGGTATACGATCTCGACGATCCTGAGTACCTGTCCTCATACATATTGAGTGAACTGCCGGCCCCTGATCTTTTCAATTCCATACGCTCCGTCTTTGATGCTTCATCTCAAGGCGACAAACTTATTGAAACCGTCAAAGCCTACATTGCAGAAGATCAGGAAGTTTCGCGTACTGCTGAAAAACTCGGAGTACACCGCAACACCATTCAAAAACGTTTTGAATCGGTAAAGCAACTGAGCGGTCTTGATCCTACTAAATTTAAAGATCTGATGCTTTTGTATATGGCGCTAAGCGGTAGTTAACCTATTACGCGCCAAAACAGATCTGTTGCGCGGACTCACAGAGTCCGCGCCTTCTGTCATTCTTTTTCCTCAACACCGAGCATTTTGTCCACCAGAGCAAAAAGCTCATTTAAGCGAGTAACGATGCGGTGTTGCTCGGATATATAAAGCTTAGCATCTTTGCATGCTTATTTCTTTGATTAAAATCTGAGAAAACAAAGAAATATCTTTATTTTCAAATACAAAAAGTGTTTTTTATAGAAAGTCCCAGTGAGCGGTAACAAATTTTCTCTACAAAAGAACCTTTCCGCAAAGAGTGGTAAAGACGAAAACAAAGTTATTTATTTGATTTAAAAAGCAATTACTGTCATTTGTTTAAATTTTCCGTTGCACCTTTATATCTAAAAACAAACCGAAATGGCGGCCCTGACCGTGAAAATCTGCCGAAATATCCGTTTATTTACAGATTATCAACAACAGTAAAAAACACTTTTAAACAAGCTAATATACTGATAATTAAAATTATTTTTCTTTTTTGGTCACCTGTAAAAAATACAATCCCCAATATTTTCAACAGGTCCGACAAACGCAATATCCATATTTTTACGATAAAACATAGCAATATAAAATAATTACATTATTTCAAGCAATTAACTTACTTTTAAACGATAAAACACAAGATTGACCCTTAAGCCCCGGGGGAAAAAGCGCATTTTGCCTCAGGATCTTTGACTTTTTGAATTTTATAAGCCTGGACTCTTCTGTATATTTACTTATATATCATATTGTTATCAGTAAACAGTGCTTATTTTTACGAATATTCGTTCTAAAAATAAAAAATCCACCTGCCTGTAGAAAAAAATCTGTCATCAAAAACATTAATTTGCATTAATTTCTGCATATGATCCCGTTATCGACCAATGCAGAAGCAACATCTTCAGAAAGATTAATTATTTATTAATTCAATTAATTGATACGATTTTTGGCAACAGATCCGGTAAAAAATCCATTCTGTCTGCCCATAAAAGAAATTTGAACATTAATAACGTAATTTTTATTACTAATTAATTGATCATAAAAAGTTTTATCTCTGTAGAAATGAGTAATCCCCACCTTAAGCCGATTTTTGTTAATTGATTGCGAAATAGCGTGGAAAAATAGTCGATTAACCTTTAGGGAGTACTTTTACTCATTAATGTCCAGGTCAAGCTCAAAAGCAGTCAAAAATTTAAACGATGCTACGTGCCAGATATGAAAAAACAATGAATGCACAACTTATCCACCGCTTTTTAGGTCATATGACATTTATCACCCGATAGGTGATAAATAAAAACACCTGATAAACGGCATATAAACGCCGTTTATCTGGATTCCAGCCTCTAAACACAGAAAAGAATGCAAAAACTTAAAATCGGTGGAAAAAATTCAGCATGCAAAACATTAATTTGCATTAATTTTTAGAAGACGCAACTTTATCGACAAGAGAGAAAACAACTTTTGGTTGGTAAAAAAACTTTGCATTAATTCAATTAATTAGCAGAATTTTCCGGTAACAAATCCTGCAGTAAATTACACTTTGTTCACCTTACTGAAATTTGAATATTAATGATGCGTTTTTTATAAATAATTAATTGATTAAAAAGAGCTTTATTTTGACAGATATGAGTAATCCCCACCTTAAGCCGTTTTTTGTGAATTGACTGTGAAAAGACGTGGAAAGGTGAGGAAAACAAAACTACAGTATTTCTTTGTTTCTCATGGCAGGACAATAATCGTCGTGCAAAGTCTGATCCATTCCCAATGACGGCATGTATTCAATAGGACGGCCTACCGAGCGGGCGGGAACTCCGGCTACAGTGGTATGAGGAGGAACATCGTCCAAAACTACGGAGCCTGCGCCGATTTTGGCACCTTCGCCTATGTGGATATTTCCCAAAACCTTGGCGCCTGCACCAATCATTACACCGCGTCCTACTTTAGGATGACGATCGCCTGAGACTTTACCGGTACCGCCTAAGGTTACCCCGTGCAACATGGAAACCATATCCCCGACTACCGCAGTTTCACCTATAACAATACCCAAAGCATGATCAAGCATGATCCCGCGACCTATCTTGGCAGCAGGATGAATATCAGCCCCGAAGACATCAGAAATTGCGCATTGTACATAGCGGGCAAGTGGTTTGCGTCCCTGTTGCCACAACCAGTGAGCCACACGCCAAATCTCCAGCACGTGCGGACCTTTTAAAAAAAGAAATGGCACTACAGTGGAATCGGCAGAAGCAGGATCACGGGCAATTACCGCACGCATGTCACAAGCGGCGTCTTCCAAAAGTTCAGGACATGACTCATAGGCCTGCATGCACATGGCATAAAGTTCGGTTCGTCCGACAATGGCATTGGCTAGACTGTAAGAACACACTCTGGCCAAGGCTTGATCAAAGCCTGATGCGGTAAGTACGGATTTTTCCAAGGCCGCACGCAGTAAAGGTTCTTCTGCAGCGGTTTTAGCCGCCTCAGCCTTGAGTTCTTTCCAATAAAGTTCTGAAACGGTGGTGTCCTGATTCATGAGGGATCCCGTATGTTTAAATTGAAATTTCGCCTCAGGATCCCTACCAAAGCAGCGTTTAATCAGCCGATTTTTTAAGGTAGATCTCCTCGTTGGCAGCATCAGCTTTTACCACGTCGTCTGCATAGATCAATCCGTCTCTTTTGATTTCAGGCAGATCCGGTTCCATATGCAGACAGATATCTGCCTCCGGGAAGAGAGCTCTTAAATTGCTCTCTGCTCTGTCGGCAATATCGTGAGCCGCTGCAAGCGACTGGGCGGAGTCCAGCACCAGATGGCACTGAATATAATACTCAGGTCCCGCTTTGCGAGTCTTGAGATCATGCAGGGATTTTACCCCATCCGTTTTTAAAACCGCCATCATCACTGCCTGATTCTCGCGAGGAGTCAGTGATTTGTCCACTAGGGTCGAAGCAGCCTCCATACCTATTACGTAAGCCCCGTGCAGTATGAAGAAGCCGATGAGCACGGCAAACATACCGTCAGCCCATAAATACCCCATGTAACTTAAGATCAGGGCAGCTACTACACCTACATTAAGCCCTATATCCGAGATATAGTGGAAACGATCGGCCTTAACCAGTTCACTCTTGGTCTTTTTAACCACATAAGTCTGAAAAGCCACCAATAAAAGCGTGAAGGCAATGGTACCTGCACTCACGGCCACAGCCCAAAAAGCATTTTCAATCTCATGGGGATTGCGGAAACGATCGATCCCGTGGATGATGAGCAAAACCGCTGAACCGCCTATGAATGCCGACTGAGCAAGCGATGCCAAAGACTGGGCTTTGAAATGTCCGAAACGGTGATCACGATCGGGAGCCTTCATCGAATAACGAAGCACAATGAGGTTCAGCACTGAAGCCACCGAATCAAACAACGAATCGGTAAACGACGCGAACATACTGGACGAAGAGCTCATGAACCACACCATAAGCTTTAACAGCACAAAAGTACCGCCGGTTACCACCGATGCAGTTCCTGCCAGCATAACCAAACGCCGATATCCGGCAAGACCGCTGGTATTCCCGGCTGCGGTTACCGCCTGTGCCTCGGCACTTTGATTAAATTTAGACATAAAACATTTCCCTTCGGTGAGTTTTGTAAAAAGGCCGCATTGCGGCCGTTTTTAAGTTTTAAACAGCGATTGCTCACTGTCTTTTGAAATAAGAATAGGGATTAATTTTAAGTTAACCAAGGCTAATTTTAAATTATTTTTCAATACGTTAAGTTGCATATCGCTTATTAGCCCAGCCTTACTTTAGTAAGCTACGGCTCAAAGGACTGATCTCAGGCACAAAATCATCTGTCATTGCTCCTGAACGCTTTAAAAAAGCTTTTTGCGTTTTTTTCTCAACGGCTTTTTCAACAAAATTGGCAAAGCGCGTGTTTTGATCGCTATACACTCAGGATATTTTCATATAATCCCTAAAAAAGGGATCAGTAAAACATGTATTTAACCGTACAAAAAATACTCAGGGCCTTACTTTACTGGCCGTTTAGGATCACCACCAATCTTTCATCGGTTCCCTACGAACCTTTAAAACAGATACAGGTAGATAAAAACATACCTGTAGTTTATGTAACGGTATCCTCAGGAGTAGGCAACCTACTGGCGATTGAAAGGCTTACGCAGAAACTCAGATTGCCTTCACCTTTTTCAGATCTGCGCTTGGGCGACGATCATCTGCCGCGTATTGCCTATCTGCATAATCCTCGCATGCTCTCATCGATCGGTGCCGACGCTCACGCTGAAAAAATATTTACCCAATGGCATCGTTGCTGTGAAAAACATAAAACCGATCTTCAGATAATTCCCATTTCGGTGATCTGGTCAAGAAACCCGGGATATAAAGGCAAACCGCTTCACGGTTTCGGGATCACCAACCATACCCCTTCATGGCGTAAATTCTTAAAACTTATGTTCGAAGGAAGGGACAACTGCACCATTGTTTCTGGACTTTTGCATTTAAGCGCGCTGGAAGAACGTTGCAACGGTGATCCTGACATGAAACTTTTGTGTCGCTTTGCCTCAATTCACTTCATCACCAAAGCCCGCCTGCTGGTAGGACGCCCCTGGCCGGATCGTGCGGAATTTATCAACGAACTGATGAAAAGACCTGCGGTAAAACGCGCCGTTGAGGAAGAAATGTTGCGCAGCGGAGATGACTATCTTACCGTCACCAAACGCGGTCGTGCCATCTACGACGTGATGGCCGCAGATCCCAGGTATCCTTTGCTGCGTTTTCTGAATTCGGTGATCTCACATCTGTGGAAACGTATCTACCACGGTCAGCGCGTCATCGGAGCTGAGAATGTCCGCAAACTCATAGAAAGCGGTCATGAGATCATCTACATTCCCTGCCACCGCAGTCATATGGATTATGTGATGCTGTCCTTCGTACTTTTCCACGAAGGATTGCAAATGCCACAGATAGCCTCAGGCGACAACCTCAATTTCTTCCCCGTAGGTCCGCTTATCCGCCGTTGCGGCTCCTATTTCATACGCCGCAAGATGAAGGGAGACAAGTTTTATATTTCTCTGTTTTCAGAGTATTTAAGCCTGCTCTTTGAAAACGGTTATGCCACCGAATTTTTTATAGAAGGCGGACGCTCCCGTACCGGCCGCACCCTGCCGCCCAAAACCGGCATGGTTGCCATGGCCGTAGAATCACAATTGCGCGGGATCAGCCGTCCCATCACTTTTATTCCGACTTATCTTGGATACGAGCATGTCTCCGAGGTGAGATCCTATATGTCGGAGTTAAACGGCAGAGCCAAGACCAAGGAAAACGCTTGGCAACTTTTGGGGATATTCAGAAGACTGCGTTATTACGGCCGCGGTTACGTTACCTTCGGTAAACCCATCGAGATCCCCGACTTCTTAAATGAAAAACAGCCTAATTGGCGGGATCACATAGATCCTGAAGGTATAAAAAAACCTCATTGGCTGTTTGAAACCGTAAATCGTCTTGCCGACAACATCATCCGCAATTTAAACGGCGCGGCACAGGCCAACGGTATCAATCTGTGCGCTTTGGCCATCATCAGCGATACAGATCACACCATGAGCATGTCAAGGCTGAAAAACTGCCTGTCGCTTTATTTAAAACTCATGAGGGTGGACGAAAAACTGCACGATCTCATCCCGGGAGACAAACCGTCGGTGTTAATCTCACAGGCTCTGGAACTGCACAAATTCCGGGTTTACGACGTAGGAGAAGACATGAAATTCGTGCGCCCGAGCTACGGACAGACCCTGCAGCTTACCTATTTTATGAACAACATCGTGCATCTGTTCGCCCTGCCTGCTCTCGTGGCCTCCATCATCATACGCAACGGGCACATACGCAGATCCGACGTTATATCTCACGCGCGCGCTCTCTTTTATTTTCTGCGCCACGAGTTGTATGCTCCCGTGGATGAAAGCCGCCTCGATATGCTTATAGAGCGTTACATAGATTGTCTGCGCCGCGAAGGTTATATCACCGAAAATCACGGGCTCGTATGCCTTTCAGGAGACGGATATGACGAGATTTACATTCTTTCGCGCTGCATTCATTTAAATCTCATAAGATATCTTGTAGCAGTCACCGCCCTTAAAAATACCCGCGACGGCACGGCCACGGTAGAGCAGTTTATAGATACCTGCATTATGTACGCCCGTCGCCTGCCAGGCACGGTAACCAACAATTCTCCTGAATTTGCAGATCCCGTGATCTTTAAAGTGATGTGCGATACTTTCATACGTCACAAATATTTCTCTTTGGATTCGGATAAAACTATCTTCGTGCACAGCGACAAAGTATTAAAGCTTTATGATGCCGCAGCACCTCTGTTAGGGGCCCGTGATGTTAAGATCCTAAACGGTCAGGCTCAACAGGATCCCGACTGAAAACTTTCGAGGTGTATATGCGCTTATCTTTACTGTCTTTGCTCTTTCCGCTGGCACTGTTTACTGTTGCCCCTTCAGTCTTTGCCAATGAGGAAGCTCCTTCAGAAGGAGAAGGTGAAAGCGCCGCCGCTCCTGCTGCTCCTGAAATCGGCTACTACACTTTGGAGCCGGACTTCGTCACCAATTTAGCCTCCTCAAATCCCAACGAGAGGTTGCACTATGTGCGCATCAAAATCTCTCTCATGCTTTTTGATGAAAATGACAAACCGGTGGTAGTAGGATTAAATCCCGTGATCCGCGATGCCGTCTTAAGCGTGATCGCTTCAAAAGATTTCACCAAAATAGCCTCATCAGACGGACGGGAAAAATTAAGGCAGGAATGTCGCGAGCGCATCGCTTCCTTAATGCAGGATAAGGTAGGTTCCGACATAGTAAGGGACGTGCTGTTTCTCTCCTATATGTTCCAGTAACTCAATACCAAAAAAGCATGTGCTCTTTAAGATACACATGCTTTTTTAACTCTCTTTTTTGGGCTCTAGTCAAAAAGTTTGGCGCGCTTTAAATCAAAATAACCTAAGGCAAGCCCCAATAACAGTCCGCCCAAATGGCAGATATTGGCAGTACCCGAGGTAAAAAAGCCGAAAGCGATAAAAACCGCACTCACGGCTATGAGCCCTTTGGGAAAATAAAAACCTGCAGGACAATCCTCACGACGCGACACCGTTCCCATATAAGCAATAACCCCGTAGACAGCTCCTGACAATCCGCCGAAGACACCGTTATACGGCATAAACGCAAACTGCAACACGTTGGATATAAGCGATACACCTATAAATACCGAAAACAGCTTGGTTTTGCCCAAATAGCGTTCAACAGGTCTTGCCATGGCTTCCCACATCACAAGATTAAAAGCTATGTGCATAAGTCCGAAGTGCAGGAAAACCGGAGTTAACAAACGATACACATCAAAAGGCAATGAAAAATCCTGCATGCGGGTAAGACTGAAAGTCTCAAGCATCCACTGCTCGTTGATAAGCTGTCCTATAAAAAACAGCACGCAGATGATTTCAACCAGGGATGTTAAGGAAAAAAGATCCCAGTTCGTTCCACTGAAAAAACTGCCTCTAATCTGTCTGTTCTTCGGAGTACGCGCTCCTTTTTGCCAGGAAGCGGCACCGAAATGACTGTCAAAAGGACTTTGAGCCCATTTAAGCAGTTCCTGCTTTGCCCGCGACACATCCTTTTGATCTGCAGCATATACCACCCAATGCTCGGAGAAGCCCTGACGGGCATAAGCCTCAATTCCAAGAGAATTTAAGTGATCGGCAAAAGTCAAAGCGCGCTCCTTTTGGAGCACGCAAATCTCAAAACCTTTTACTTCTTCGAAAGCCATTTAAGATACTCGGCTGTACCCTGAGCTACGGTCTTAAACTCAATATCACACCCAGCTTCACGCAACTTGGTCAGATCTGCCTGAGTGAAACACTGATAGTGACCTATAAGGTGTTCGGGGAAAGGAATGTACTCTATTTCACCGCGTCCGAAGAACCTTATGGCTGCCTCGGCAATATTGGAAAAAGGCTCGGCCCGGCCAGTTCCGCAGTTGTAAATTCCCGAAGGTCCGCGATGCTCCAAAAACCACAGATTAACCTTGGCTACGTCCTCAACATAGACGAAATCACGCATCTGTCCGCCGTCGGGATATCCGCAGCAACCGCGGAACAGTTTGGGATTTTCACCTTTTTTCATCTGGTTGTAGAGGTGAAATGCCACTGAAGCCATGGTGCCTTTATGGCTTTCACGCGGTCCGTATACGTTGAAATAACGTAACCCGACTACTTGAGAATTGAGCCTGGGCAGACGACGGCGTACATATTCGTCAAAGAGGAATTTTGAATAACCGTATACATTAAGCGGCTCTTCATATTCACGTCCTTCCACATACACGTCTCCTGCTCCGTAAGTAGATGCCGAAGACGCATAGAAGAAAGGAATACGGTGGGCCGTAGCAAACTCAAATAAAGTCACGGTGTATTCGTAGTTGTTCTTCATGATATAGCGCCCGTCCCACTCCGT
Organism: Succinatimonas sp.; assembly: GCA_022779845.1. GTDB lineage: Bacteria > Pseudomonadota > Gammaproteobacteria > Enterobacterales > Succinivibrionaceae > Succinivibrio. The sequence continues at coordinate 265 of JALEXT010000039.1, read as the reverse complement.
AGTGGAAGAGCATGCTCCCTCATGATAGATGGCCTCGATAGTGCTGCATTTAAAACGAGCGTTGAATCGCTGCTCATCTCGGATCAGCTCTATAAAATCCAATTTGTCCATGTAATCTGAAATATCAAGATCGGCCAAATTGGAAAACTTATGACCTTCGGTGAGGTTATCCACCACCAGGATGTCGCTGATCCCTTTGTCATTCAATGCCTTGACGATATTGGATCCGATAAAACCGCAGCCGCCTGTAACTATGATCATGTTC
>JALEXT010000032.1 GCA_022779845.1 Succinatimonas sp. | reverse complement strand
CTTTCGTGTGAATACATGGTATTTAGATGTCTCTTAACGGTTTGAAAGCCATAACGTTAAAGTTCATCACGGCCGCACACATATTCTGTAAAGATTGTAAAGCCTCGTTAAAATGAAAGGTACTCCAGAATTTTGATGCCTTTGACAGCTCTTCTGACAGATAATCATAGAGGGGGACGGGCATGTTAAAAGCAGCTTTAGTCACGGCTTGCTGCATGTTAAGGGAGCGAATGCCTAAAGATGAAAAGAAAGCCGTGCGCGAACGATAGTCCATTTTGCCTGGATTTGCCGATTTGGTTGCGGGTATTGCGCTTAAAGCGTTATCAAGTTGTGAAATCACCTGAGCAGTAGTTTCAGCAAGTGCGCTTGATCCATGACAGAGGGTATTTAAGGCATTGAGGGCACGAATACCGTTACCGTTTAAAATCGCTTCGGCTATTTCAAAACCGCTGAAACGGCTGTCTTGTAAGGCATATCTGTCAAGCAGTTGAGGAGTGAGCATTGCGTTCGGGCTGGTCATGGAGATGAGTTCCAGGATTTGAGCAATGCTTACCAGATTGCCGTCAAAGTTGGCTGCCATGTATTGAGCACATTCTTTGTTGCAGCGCAGTTTATATTTTTGAGCCCGTTCGATGATCCATTTTATAAGCTCTTCACCTTCGGGCGGATAGATGATCTCAAGGATCCCGCCGCGTCCTTTGATAAAAGATACGGCCGCTTCGCTTACGGTTTTTAGGGCAGAGTTTTTTTTATCAAAAGCTTGATAAGGTTTTGCCGTTAATTTTGCGTAACTTGCCTGAATACGCGGAAGATCCACTACTATAACTACCCCTGGACGGATCCTTTGTGCTATCAGCATCAAAACCTGCGAGGCGGTTTTATTCATCTCCTTAAGATAAATTTTGATGATGCGATCACCTCCGAAAAGCCCCGGATCGATGAGTTCGTTTTCCAAAACTTTGAGATTTGCATCTCCGGTTGTCTGAAAATCCGAGTTTGTGAAGATCATGAATTGAGCATCGGGCAATTCTTTTCTGGCAGCGGCAATCACGGATTCACTGCGTTCATTTTTTAAAAGAGGATCATCTGATGCAAAAATTGCGATCGGAGGACAATTCATGTTTAGAAATCCTCGTCGTTGATTTCAGGAGCTTCGTCTTTTAACTTGGGTTTTATTTTAGGCAGTGAATAGCTGCGATTTAAGTATTGTTCGTCGCGATCTTCTTGAGAATTGAGTACTGCAGAGCCGTTGTTAAGATCCGAGACTGAATATTGCTTTCCTTCGGATATTTCCTTTTCATTTTGATAACGCAAGGCATCCATAAGCGTTACCCCTGCAGGAACGGCGTCGTCCTTGATTTTACTTTGAGGGTTATCCTTGGATTCTGTTAACTGTGCAGGAGTGAGTACTTCAGAATCCGGATCCGACTGACGACCGAGATAGGAAATGCGCATGACTAATTGGGACGCCAATTCGTCGTAAGTTTCGTCAAGCATTTCCTGAAATTCGTTGGAGGTTGCCAAAGCTTTGCCTGATTTATTAAGGTAGGTACGCGTAAGCGAGTTTTTCATGAGCAAAGGACGGTGTCCCGGGATTTTTAAGATATCTGCAGTGGATACAATGAGATTGTATTCAAGCGCTGACATGAAGACATTTACAGATACGAGAGGAGTGCTTACCCTCGGAGTTGGGATACTTAATTCCGGTAAAGTTGGATCTTTTCCGTTTACTCCGTCGTCTCCGTAGCCGTCGGTATAAACTTTTACGCCGTGTACCCTTAAAAGATCTACGGTTTTTCTAAAGAACGAATTGTGCCAGTTACCGCTTACTTTTAGTGCCGGTACTGTCTGTGCCAAACTTACTTCATCTGGCAAATGAAAGCCGCAGGCAGAAAGCGTCAAAGCGGCAACGGTAAGACAGGAGGCAAAAAGGAAGCGTAAGATCATGCATCACCCCAAAATAAGTACGACTTTTATCTTTAGGTCGAACTCTGATTAAAACGTTTTGAAATTAAGCTTTGTTCAATTATTCGACAATTTTACAGCTTTGCGACGATGCTTGCAGTAGAGATGAAGAAAGTTGCAACTTGTAAGAGTGCTTCTTATATGCATATAAGGCCGGAGATTATCACCTTGCGCAAGTAGTACTTTTCACAAAGTGTGCGAAAATATTTGCATATATGCAAATAAAATAGTTGCATATAAGCAAAAAACTTCCGTATATGCAAATACAATTGCTTATAGTGCAGCAATCCTAAAATTTAGGATCAATACATTGGTTAAAGGTATACAGCAATGCAATTGATATTCAATCAATACCTGACTGCAAGAGATCCTGCAATAGAGGAAGATTTAAAATTGGCCTCGGCAACGGGATTTAAAGGCTGTGAGCTTTTTTTTGATACCCAGGCAAAGCTTTTATCATCAGGAGCGGGACTTGCATCGGAGAGAGCTCTTTTAAAAGAATTGGCTCTTCCTGCAGTATGCGCAGGAACCTTGCGCTGGCTTCCCGAGCATGCCGGCAGTGAAGAAGAAATTTTTTGGGAAAACGATAAGCTAAGCCTTCTTGGTACTTTATTCAAAGCCTTCAGAGTACCTTTGTGCGCAGTGGAGACCTATTGCGCGCATGACGAAAATGAATTGGCACTTTACCCTGTTGCGGCAACGAAAGAAAAGCTTGCTCAGGCATTGTCGTCATATACTCGCGAGTTTACCTATATAGGCTTCGGGTTGTGTCCGGACAGCAATCCGCTGTGCCTTATAAACTCCCCCAAAGTAGCATTTGAAATCATTAAAGACTGTGCCAATGCCAAGCTTTCTTTGATTTTGGATGCCGGTATGCTTGCACAGGAGCATCTTGGTGAGATCCGATCTCTACCCAAAAGAGCTATATCTTTGGTGCGTCTTGGTGCAGATCCTGATTTTAATTTGGAGTTTATGCGTGAAGTAGGTAAAACCGGTTATGACGGTAATGTATCTCTTTCTTCTACGCTTACCGGAAGCGGGGATCATGAGGAAAATCTTAAAGAAGCTTTTTCTTTGATGTCATCAGCGCTTAATTGAAAAAAGAATCAACAGGCATAAAAGACTTAATTAGACCGGGAATAGGGAGATGCAGAAGAAACATTGGTTAAGAGTGTTTGAATTCACCCTTGCAGCGGTTGCATTGTTGCTTGCAGCTGTTTTTTACACCCTGCGTCAGTATGAATTGCTGGATACCCAGAAAATAGATGCTCGCAACAAGCCTTATAAAGTTGAAGCCGGGATGACCTCGCGTATTGTCGGTAAAGAGCTTACCGAGGATCAGTATCCTGAATTCGTACTTAAACTGTGGTTGCACAATCACCCGCAGTTGCAGACAGTGCAAAAAGGTCGTTACCGCATAGACGGAAGTAAAAATTTGGCTGAAGTTCTAAGTGATATGGTGCAGGGTAAGGTAATAGAAGATGAATATCCTCAGCTGACTATTATCGAAGGTGCCAATCTTGCGTATTTGAATTCAGCCTTAAAGAAGTTATTGCCCAAACAATATCCGGATTTAAAAGAGTTGGTTGAAAAACCTGCGGACTTTATCATCGAAAGTTTAAAAAACGATCAGGAACTTTTAAAGGCTGTAGGCGGAGCGGGGACGTCTCTTGAAGGGTTGCTCATGCCTGCAACTTACCCTGTTTTTCATCAGGATAAACCTCAGGAGGCATTGGGTGCGGCATTGCGTGCTACGGCCCGCTTTATGGCTGCTGAATGGCCGTTAAGAGATAAGCGTATTTTTGTAAATACCCCGTATGAAGCATTGATTGTAGCTTCAATCATCGAAAGGGAAACTTTGATAAACGATGAACGTCCTCATGTAGCGGCTGTTTTCTACAATCGTCTGCGTAAAAAAATGCGTCTTCAGACCGATCCTACGGTGATGTACGGGATCTCTCCTGAGTTCCAAGGGAAACTTAGCAAGGAGATGTTAAAAAAGGACACTCCTTATAATACTTATACCAGAGCAGGCTTACCTCCTACTCCAATCTCCATGCCAAGCAAATCCTCGATACTTGCGGCTTTGCATCCTTCGGATACTAATGCCTTGTACTTTGTGGCCGCCGACGTAAGTCCTGCTCAGGGGCATGTTTTTACCGGAACACTAGATGATCACAATAAAGCCGTAGCCGATTATCGTCGCAAGGTATCTGAATATAAAAAGAATCAAAGCGACAGTAAAAATACCGAACCAAAAGTAGCAAAAGAAAAGGGGGCAGAGAAAAATAAAGTTTCCGCCGAGTCGTCTGCAACAAAAGACAAGAAAGTCTCTGAAGAGCCGGCAAAGAATGCCAAATCCATGCAAAAAAATGACAAAAAGCAGCCTGAAAAAAAATCAGAGGATCAGGAGAAAAAAGCCAATTTGTCAGATGACGGCAAGGTTTTAGCAGAAACCTCAGGTGAAATTGTGATTACGCTTGATGCAAAAAATGAAGATCAGGCGGCAAAACAGCACCAAGGTGAAAAAGATAAGGATCTCAAGTGAAGGGTATTTTCATCACATTGGAAGGAGGGGAAGGTGCCGGTAAAACCACGCAAGTCCCTTTTATAAAAGCTTATTTTGAGAAAAAAAGCTTGGAGGTGCTCACTTTGCGCGAGCCGGGCGGTACTCCTTGTTGTGAACAGATAAGAACTGTTCTTAAAGAAAAACGTGATGACGATGTGCTTTGTGATGAAGCTGAATTGCTTTTGATGTATGCAAGCCGTGCTCAGCTTACTAAAACGGTGATCAAGCCGGCACTTGCTGCAGGAAAAGTAGTTGTATGTGATCGCTATGATCTGTCAACTCTTGCTTATCAGGGGGCAGGACGCGGGATCAAAGAAAGTACGATAAAAAATGTAAGGCAGGCGGCCATAGGCAATTTTGCCCCGGATCTCACCTTACTTTTTGATTTGGATGTGAAGCTGGGAATGGCGCGTGCCGGTAAACGCGGTGCCATGGATCGTATTGAAAGCTCGGGAGACGCTTTTTTTGAAAAGGTGCGAGCGGGTTTTTTGCGTTTTGCCAAAGAAGATCCAGAGCATATAAAAGTGCTTGATGCCTCCTTAAGACCTGACGAGATCAGTGCAAAAATCAAGAGCATTTTGGACGAATTTTATGTGTGAATTGGCTCCCTGGTTATTAAATCCTTTTCATGAGTTTGTCTCGGCCTTTGCTCAAAGACGTCTGCCGGGATCATTGATCTTATCTTGTGCAAACGGTTTGGGATCTGAGTTTTTGGCGGCAAATATGGCCAAACATTACCTTTGCCATGCTCCTACAGATCAGGGGCCTTGCGGGCATTGTCGGGCTTGCCTTGCTCTTGAAAATGGAGAACATCCTGATTTTATACGAGTACCTGCAACCCTGGCAGATGAAGTAAAACCGCAGGACGGAAAACAGTCAAACGGTTTGTTACGTACGCTTGTCGATGATGCATCAAAAGAGCATTCAGCGGTACAGCGTTATGTACGCATTGCAAGTCTCAGAGCTATGCAGGAGCGTATTTCGGAGTCGGCCGCCATGGGACACGGCAAAGTTGCGATCATTTCCGATGCCCAGTTCATGCCACCCAGTGCTGCCAATGCGGTGCTTAAAACCTTTGAAGAACCTCCTGAGAATACGCTTATTATCATGGTTACCACCTCTTTGGATGCTCTGTTGCCGACCATTTTGTCAAGAGCGTATAAATTGAGGGTTGCAGGTCCTAGTTTTTCTGAAGCTAAGGATTTTCTTGAAAAGAAATTGCCGACAACGGCAAAAGAACAGTTGGAACTTGCTTTGTGTTTAAGTTATAACGCTCCCTACGGAGCCGTAAGACTTTTAAACTCAGCATTTAAAGTAGGCAAAAGCGAACGTCAGCTTATGGACGTATTGGTTAATGCCTTGCGCACTTTAGCTGCCTTTTTTGAGGATAGAACATCGCTTGATAAGCTTATCGATGCTTTAAAGGTGTTGCCGTCCGAGCTTTGTTCAAGACTTTTGGAAGAGATTATCTTTGAGGCTTTAAAATACAAAGCTGGAGTGAAAAGAGAAAGATTGCCGTTGATGTCTTTTTTGCCCTATGACAGATTGGCATTTCTTCAGGCTGCAAATCTTTTTGCATCAAGACGCGATCTCAAATTCATCGCGACAGCAGCTCCCATGCCTCCGTCAAGGGCTCCTGCGGCACAACTTCGCACTTGGTTTTTAAAACTTACGGGACGTTTATGATCCTAAATCGCTATATTTTTAAAGAGATCTTAAAAGTTCAGATCGTCACCTTCGTGGTGCTTTTGTCGGTATTTTTGTGTCAAAGCCTCATTCGTTACATAGGCAGAGCCGCATCCGGTGACACTCCTGCCGACGTAGTCTTTTCAATGGTAGCGTATTCAGTACCGTCAATCTGCTATCTGATGTTGCCTTTGTCACTGTTTGTAGCAGTCATCAGCGCAGTAGGACGCATATGCTCTGATTCTGAAATGGTAGTGATGAGATCATCTGGGTTTGCAGATGCGTCAATTCTTAAGATTGCCCTGTTACTTTCTGTATTTACGGCACTTGCAGCTGCTGTTAATTCGTTATATCTCATGCCTGAGGCTTCCAGAGCTCAATTACAGTTGCGTCAGGATGCCCAGAACAATCCGCGTTATCTGCCCATAGAAAGCGGCAGATTTGTGAATTTTTCATCAGGTGAAAACAACTATGTGATTTATATTGAAAACGTTCAGGGCCGCGGCGGTCATGAACGCCACATGGGTAACGTTTACGTGATGAATAACAGTTTCGGAGCAGACAGCTCTTTTACGGCTTCGGTAAGCGGAGAAGTTACATATGACGATGAAGGATATCAATGGCTTGATTTAGGACAGGGAAATCGTTACGAACGTGATCCTAAAAACGGTTCGTATCGCAGTATTTTCTTTTCATCCTCAAAGCTTCCGGTAGGCTTTAATGAAGCTCAGCGTATAGACGAAAGCGATATCAGTGCGGTTTCAACGTTATCTCTTTTAAAAGCAGAGGATCATGCGTCCCGTCTTGAACTGCAGTGGCGATTGGCACCGGTGTTTGCAGTGATTGTACTTACCATGATCGCGGTGCCTTTGGCTATGGTTAACCCGCGTCAGGGGCGTTTTTCAAGATTATGGCAGGCTATTTTGATTTATGCTGCTTACTATCTGTTGCTCTTGGCCATGCGTAATATGATCAATGCCGGTCGTATGTGGATGTTGCCGGGACTGTACCTGGTTCCGACGGTATTTATTTTGCTGGCGGCGTTCCCTTTAAACTTGCAGGGCAGGTTGTTACGTCGCAGGAAGAAAGCTTAAAAAAAGAGGGGGGGGCAAAGCCCCCCTTAAATTTAATTGAAGATTTCCGACATCACCTTAACCTGCTCTTTGCAGCGATCGATGATGGCTGCCGTGTCGGTTCCGGAGGAAATAAACTGGAAGCCCAAATCTTTCCAGAATCTGATGTCATCTGCTCCTGCATAAGCTGCCGCTACGCCTATAGGCTTATGCACCTTTTGACATTTGGCTATCACGGTCTTCATAAGCTCTACGACTTTCGGGTGTTTGGTCTGATTAAGCAGCCCGATTGAACCTGACAGATCGCAGGGACCTACGATAAATCCGTCGCATCCTTTGACTTTTAACATGTTGTCTAAATCGTTTACCGCATCGATGTGTTCTATCTGGGCAAAACGGCACATGGCATCGGGGGCTTCTTTGATGTATTCATCAAGAGGGATCCTTCCGTAGCCGCAGGCACGTTTCGGGCCGAATCCGCGTTTTCCAAGCGGAGGATAAAGACAGGCATCCATGGCTTTTTGGAGTTCGGCGGCAGAATTTACATTAGGGAAAATTATGCCGTCAGGTCCCATTTCCAAAACGCGTTTGGCCAAAAAAGGTTCGTTTTGCGGAACTCTGACTAAAGATGCAGCTCCACCTGCTTTACAGGCAATGATCTGATTTAGAACGGTTTCGTAGTCCTGAGCCTGATGTTCGGTATCAACCCAGATAAAATCAAAACCGCAGGCAGCCGCCATTTCGGAAATGCAAGGCTCTGCCAGATCCACTTCAAAGCCTATGAGCTGTTCTCCTTTTAATAGGCGTTCCTTGAATTTGTTCATATACGCTCCTGAGTATCTTTTTTGGACTCTTTTTCCAAAGCGGCAGCTGCTTCTGCTATGGCTTTGGCATCCTCGTCTTCGCTTAGCGCAGCCTGCTTTTCAAGATCCTGTCTGCGGGTTATCTCACCTCCTGTAAGGATGTCCTGTACGGCATAAATTACGTCGCGTACGGCATAGATCACCATAAAAAGAGCCGAAAGGGGAATACAGGCGTAAAACCATGACATCTTTACTACGGATGGCAGAGTAAAGGTGGCTTTGACGTTGGTTTTTATACACAGTTTGATGCCGAAATAAAGGATCACGGCGTAGGTTATGAGCATGATCACAGTTGAAATCAGGCGGCAGTAGCGGCCTGAGGCTTTTCCGTGCATCCTGTCTACCAGAATATCCACCATGAAATGATCTCCGGTACGAACAAGTTCGGCTGCGGATAAAAAGATCATGTACACGAGGAAAAACTGGATTATTTCGTCGATCCAGGTAGGGTTCCAGGAAATGAAAGATGCTCTGGTAAGAATATTCATCAAAAACAGAGCAAATACCACCATGAGGCAGAAACCTGCAAGAGCGCGGGTGACTTTTCCGACCACGGCTTCTGATTTGAAATAAGCTTTCATTGTATCTCCTTAAACTCCGTACCCTAAATAAGTAGGTAACCAGGTGGTCAAAGGTTCAACGAACGCTACCAACAGTGTTACGAAGATCATTATGAGTACAAAAGGTACCGCCGCTTTACCTATGTTCATGACTTTTTCCTTGGTAATGGACGACATGACGTATAGGTTCAGCCCCACAGGCGGAGTCAAAACTCCCGAGGCCAGGGCAATGCACATAACGATGGCAAGTTGCACGGTAGGGTAGTGATAGGCTACCGACAGAGGATAGAAAATAGGTACCGTGATGAGCAAAATGGCGGTGCCTTCCATAAAGCAACCCATGATGAGCAGCAGGATGATGATCATGATCAAAATAGGCGTGATGTTTGAGAAGGTATCAACCATCTGTTGCACCACCATATGAGGGATCCTGGTCTTAAGCAATACGTGCTGGAAGAAAGCTGCGGTTGCAATGACGAACATGATCTGTCCCGTGGATTTTGCAGTTGCCCAGAATATACCAGGCAGATCGGCAAGTTTTAATTTGCGATATTTGAAAAATCCAAGCAGCATTGCATAAAAAGCGGCAACGGCAGCTGCTTCGGTAGCTGTAAAAAGACCTATGAAAATACCGCCTAAAACGATCACCGGGATAAGCAAAGCCCAAATTGCTTTCATGCCCAATTGGATGCGCTCCTGCATAGGCACGGCTGGTACTTTGCCGAAATTTGAGTGGCGTGCTTCATAGCTTGAATAGAGTATGAAGAGCAAACCGGTAAGAATTCCGGGAATGGCTCCGCCTAAGAAGAGAGCATTGACTGAAGTTCCCGGAACTAATGATGCAAAAAGGATCAGGGTGATTGAAGGGGGAATGATAGGTCCCAATCCGCCGCCTGCGGCAATAGCAGCACAGGAGAAAGGCTGATCGTAACCGGTACGGCGCATTTCTGCTATGGCGATCATACCGACTCCGGCTGCCACGGCTGCAGCAGATCCTGACATTGCGGACATGATCATGCATGAGGCGATGGCGGCATTGGCAAGACCGCCCCAGCGATGTCCCAAACAGGCTCTTGCAAAGGCAAAGAGATCTTTTGAAACTCCGCCTTTGTTCATGAAGTTGCCCATGAGCAGGAAGAAAGGTATGGCCATGAGCGTAATGCCTTTGACCTGATCGTACATGCTTGAGGGCAGACGTACCATATTGTTGAGATTGGCCTCACCCATACCGAAATAAGTGGCAATGGAAATGAAGGCCATACTGCCGGCTGTGGTGACGCCTATGAAAAGCGTAACTAACACGCCGAAAAACATAATAAACATTATCATGGTGTTGGCACCTAATTTTAAAGGTTAAAAAAAGCACGATTCAGTAAGGCTAAATCGTGCTCTTTCCTAAGTGTTTAGCCTTAAGCCATGATCACTTGATGGCCTTCAACAGATTGTCAAGCTCTTCCTGACCGCAAAGTTTTGCGATCTTTTCATAAGCAGGGCCCATCTTGTCCTTGAAGCTCTGTTTGTCAACTTCGGTGACATTCATCCCCTTGCTCTTGAGTTTGGCGATGATGTCAGCCTCTTGGCCAGAGATCAGCTGACGGGTAAGGTTCTGGGCGTCAGTGGCGGCCTTTTGAATGACTTTCTGCAGATCAGGGCTCATTTCATCAAATTTGTCTTTGTTGATGAGCAAAGCCTGCATGTCGAAGAAGTGTCCGGTAAGGGACAGTTGGTTCTGGCACTCATAGAAAGAGTCGGCCAAAATGGTGGCAACGGGGTTTTCCTCGGCATCAACCACGCCTTGTTTTAAGGATTGGTAAAGCTCTGAGTAGGCGATGGTCTGAGTATTGGCACCCAAAGCGTCGAAAGTAGCGAGCAGACCTACGGATCCTGGTACACGGATCTTCACACCTTTGAGATCATCGGCGTTTTTAACCACGATGTCTTTGGTAGTGACATGACGGAAGCCGTAGTCAAATACGCCCAGAGGCTCCATGTTCATCTTCTCTTCAACATCGGCTTTCATCCAGGGCTTGATGTAGTCGTCGATGACTTTATGAGCCTGATCGTAGTCCTTAAAGAGGAAAGGAGCACCCAATGCGGCAAGTTTGGGAACATAGGTAGTCATGTTTGACTGAGAGGCAATTACCAGATCCACATCACCGCCGTTGAAGCATTGATCAAGCAGAGCAGGCTGATCGCCTAATTCTCCTGCAGGATAAACTTCGACCTTTACCTTGCCGCCGGTAGCTTCGCTGACTTCCTTTGCAAAAAGCATGGCAGCCTGATTGTGAGCGTGGCTTGCTGCGGCGGTATGAGCCAAAGACAATTTCATGGATTCAAATTCGGCTGCATTGACGGAGCTTACGCAAAAAACGGTGCAAGCGGCGACGGCGGCAGCAAGAACGGTGGTCTTATATTTCATGGTTGTACCCCTGATGTCTGATGTTGTTTAATTTGTAAGCAGGATCCGCTGTAGATAAACGGATCCTTTATTTATTTGATTTAAAGTTTGATGCCCAAGGTTTCCACGGTACTGTCGGTTAAGGCCTTGAGAGCTCTTACCTCTTCTTTGAAGGTTTCGGTAAGTCCGCTACAATCCTTAGTTCTGGTGCCGGTGGTAATGGGCAAGCCCTCGAATTTATTTAAATAATACTTTGCGTTTACCGGATAATATTGTCTTTCGATTAGAGATGTGATCGTGAGCAGATCCTGAACCTTTTGAGCTTTAGGATCGTCGAGGTGATCACAAAGCCAAGCGTAAAGTTTCATCTGGAATGAGGCCATTACGCCGCAGAAGCCTTCGCATCCTGCCAAAATGGAATCGCGCAGAGTAGAGGTATTGGCATTGTAGATCTTAAGGTTTGTACCTTTGACGGCTGCGGCACGTTCTTTTAACAATGCCAAATCACAGCAGGTATCCTTTAAGAAGAAGAAACGTCCTGAGTTTGCGCACCATTTCAAATTCTCTATGCTTACAAGGCGTTTGTAAGGGTAGGGACATTCGTAAAGACCCAAAGGCAGATCTTCTGGCAGGGCATCGGTGACTTTCTTTAAGTTTTCAAGCCAGACTTCGTCGCTTTCGTTTTCTTTGGCAAAGCGGTTGGTTATGAAAATCAAAGCGTCGGGTTTTAAGGCTGCAATGGCTTGCAATTCGTCAACCTGATCTTCAAAAGAGTCAGATATGTGTCCTGAGACGATGACGGGGACGCGGCCTTTGGCAGTTTCAATTACCGTTTTGGCAATATTTACGCGTTCTTCCTTTGACAAAAAGAACATTTCGCTTGATTGGCAGTCGGAGAACAGACCTGAACATCCGTTGGTAATATACCAGTCAGTCAGGGCTTTTAAGCCTTCGTAATCTACTTCTTGTGAGTCCTGAGTGAAAGGGGTAAGCATCACCGGCCAAGCACCGCCGGGGAATTTTTTAGAAGACATTGCAACCTCACATGTAATTGCTTTGAAATACTGTAACAGTTTTGTTTCTTTTAGACTAATGTCAAAGGTAGTCTTGTTCCATGAATAAAAGCACGGAAAGTATAACGATCTTCATAAAATATTAAGGCGTTTTTAAACTTGTGATCTGCGGCATAAGTCTGATGTTCGATAACTGTTTGTAAACAGATCCCGAAAAAGACGGGAAAATTAGTACTGGAGATCCGTTGATCTATGAATAGAACTTTAAAAGTGATGATATGACAATTTTAGCTTTGTTTTGTTTTCGTTATTTTGGTGACTGGAGGAAAATTTTAGGGAAGGTAATAGAAAATATGTGAATATTGTTTTGAAATCACAAAATTTTTGGAAAAAAAAATCCGGTACTAAACCGGATATTTTGAAGTGGTCGGTGATGTGGGATTTGAACCCACGGCCCCTACCTCCCTAAGATAGTGCGCTACCAGGCTGCGCCAATCACCGACAACGTGAATAAGTATAGCGTTTAATTTTAAAAAAGCAAATTTTTTTTTGAAAAATAATATTTAAAAAAATAATTTTAAATTTTATTTTAAAAATCAAATTGTTAACTAATTTTGCTGTGCAAGTGTTCGTTGCGATAGCTTCGCGGAGATATACCGCGGTAGCGTTTGAATAATTTTGCAAAGTAACAAGGATCGACAAAACCGCAGGCATAGGCTATTTCATTTACGCTTTCATCAGATGTAGCCAGCAAAGCTGCGGCACAATCGATGCGAAATCCGTTGAGATACTCCATAGGTCGTTTTCCCGTTAGTTCTCTGAAGAAGCGGCAAAAATATTTAGGAGAAAGACCGGTGACCTCTGCCAATGATTCCAAATTTATCTGATGTTGATAGTTATCATAGATATAGCGAAATAGTTCTGATACTTTGCTCATATGCTTTAGATAACGGCAGGGCATGGTGTCCTGATACAGGGTGTAACGTCCTTTACTTTCTATTTGTCCGAAAATGTTCAGCACCTGTCCCAAAGCAAGTGAACCGCGTCCTTGCTGTTCATCTTTGACGATATTGAACAGAAAACTTATGCTTTGACAAAGTTCTGGATCTTCTTGGTGCCGTATCAGCTGACGCAGTGAAATCGATCCTTTTGAAAGTCTTCTTAAAAAAGCATAGGGCGGACGTTCTAAGTCGAACAGTTGTTCAAAACTGAATACTAGGCATTCATAAAGAGAGTCATTACCTTTTGGCGAGCCGCCGTGTACTATTCCTCCCTGAATCAACAGGCAGTCTCCGCCTTCAAGATGAAAGTTGCTTTCATTTAGCGATATATCGAGCTCTCCTTTGCGCATGATCAGCAGTTCAAAAGCCGAGTGATAATGATAAGGCATTACGTAACGCGGATGACGCAGATCAATATAGTGATAGTCGAAAGGAAAATCAGGGGTACCGCGGGTAAAGTTCTCATGGTAGGCGGTATTTACGGGCAACATGACGTCAGACCTTGTTCCAGGAAAAAAGTAATTTCGGTGAAAATTTACCAAAAACTAAACAATTGCCAGCATACTTGTTTTGCAATTGATTGATGCAATATTTTCCAAATACAAGGGTCAGGCGAAATTGAAATTTAAAAAAATTATTTCATTGAAATAAACGACAAACGGCTTGTACATGGTGCTTATGCAAGATTTATAAAATCCTGTATGTAAGCATAGCTAAAGAATTGGTAGGAAATTTTTTTCCTTGCTAACTTTTATTACAGTTTTCTGCCTTAGGTCACAAAATCAGATAGAATTATAAAAAAGGTGAATTTTTTACTAATTTTTTGCTATTTTAAACTGGCAAAAACCTCAAAGCTCTACCAAACTTTCATATGTTGAAACGGTGCGGCGGGAAATGGTTTTTATGATTTCGCACCGTATTAAACGTGAAAAGTCAAGATTTGGTAACCAAGGAGTAACAAATGGCAGTTAATCGTTACATAGGCAAATATCCGGTGATAGGCATACGTCCCATCATTGATGCCCGTTTGGGACCTCTGCAGGTAAGACAGAGTCTTGAAAAGCAAACCATGGGCATGGCAAAAGCCGCAGCCGATCTCATCAGCTCCAATTTGCAGTATACAAACGGCGAACCTGTGAAAGTGGTGATTTCTAATACCACCATAGGCCGCGGAGCAGAAGCTGCAAAGTGCGCTGCTCAGTTTAAGGATGAAGGCGTTGACATCACCTTGTCTGTAACTCCGTGCTGGTGTTACGGCGCCGAAACTATGGATATGGATCCGCATACTATTAAAGCTGTATGGGGATTGAACGCTACCGAGCGCCCGGGCGCCGTGTATCTTGCCTGCGTATTGGCAGGTTATGCCCAAAAAGGACTGCCTGCATTCGGTATTTACGGCAAACACGTTCAGGAAGCAGACGATGCCAATATTCCTGAAGATGTTAAGGAAAAGATCCTGCGCTTTGCCCGTGCCGCAGTAGCTGCCTGCACCATGAGAGGCAAGAGCTATTTACAAATAGGTTCTACCTGCATGGGTATTGCAGGCTCCATGATCAATACCGATTTCTTTGAGGATTACCTCGGCATGCGTGTTGAGTCCGTCGATGAAGTCGAAGTATTGCGTCGCATTGAAGAACATATTTATGACGAGGATGAATATCAGAAAGCTCTTAAGTGGGCAAAAGAAAAATGCCCTATCGGCTTTGATAAGAATCCTGAATTCGTGCGCAGCTCGCCTGAAGTTATCGAGCGTAATTTCGAGTTCTCCGTAAAGTGCATGATCATCATCAAAGATCTCTTCCGCGGCAATCCTAGATTACCTGCTGGTTTTGAAGAAGAGGCTTTGGGCTTTAATGCCATCGCAGGCGGTTTCCAGGGACAAAGACAGTGGACCGATCACTATCCTGACACCGATTTTGCAGAAGCTTTGCTCAATTCCAATTTCGATTGGGAAGGCAAGCGCGAACCGTTTATTCTGGCAACAGAGAACGATACCTTAAACGGTACCACCATGTTGTTTGAAAAACTCCTGACCAATCGTCCTTCCATGTTCTCAGACGTAAGAACCATGTGGTCTACCGAGGCGGTAAAGCGTGTTACCGGCTATGATACCGAGGGTCATGCCAAGGATGCAGGCGGATTTATTCACCTTATCAATTCAGGTGCTACCTGCCTTGAAGCTACCGGTAAGTGCACCGACAAGAACGGCAATCCGGTAATGCCCAAGTGGTGGGAAATGTCCGATGAGGACATTGAGAAGTGCTTGAAGGCAACTACTTGGAATCCTTCTGACAACGGTTACTTCAGAGGAGGCGGATATTCATCACGCTTCATTACCGAAGCTGAAATGCCGGTTACCATGGCCCGCCTTAACATTGTCAAAGGCTTAGGTCCTGTGATGCAGTTGGCAGAAGGTTGGACCGTAAGATTGCCGGATGCGGTGACCGATACGCTGTGGAAACGTACTGATTACACCTGGCCTTGCACTTGGTTTACTCCTCGTGTTACCGGCAAGGGTGCCTTCGCCAGCGCTTATGACGTGATGAACAATTGGGGCGCCAATCACGGAGCCTCGGTTTACGGTCACGTAGGTGCCGATCTCATTACGCTGTGCTCCATGCTCAGAATTCCCGTGTGCATGCACAACGTAAGCGAAGATCAGATCTTCCGTCCTGCTGCCTGGAATTCTTTCGGTATGGATAAGGAAGCTGCCGATTATCGTGCCTGCAAAAACTACGGCCCGATCTTCGGTAAATAACATATAAAGGTCGTGCGGTATGTGAAAGCATGCCGCACGAACCAAAGATTTTGGGTGCGATCATGCTAAAAGGTATTTCTCCTTTAATCACTCCTGAGCTCCTGTATGCTTTAAGTGCTATGGGGCACGGTGATTCTCTGGTGATAGCCGATGCCAATTTCCCGGCCAAACGTATTGCTGCCTCTCATACATTGGTACATTTGCCAAAGGTAGGTGTGGCTGAGCTGTTGCAGGAAATCGTCAAGCTTATTCCTGTAGATGCTTTGCACGAAGATCCTGGATATGTAATGGCAATGGATCCGCGTGATCGTGTAAGGCTTGGAGGAGAGCCTGAGATCTGGAAACAGTATCTTAAAGTCCTCAAGACAGAACACCAGGGAACCAAGCTCGGTCTTATAGAGCGCATGGCTTTTTATGAAGAAGCCTCAAAAGCACAAACCGTTGTGCTTACGGGAGATATGACCCCGTATGCGAATATTATTCTCTATAAAGGCGTGATTGAGCTGTAACGGAGTTTTTGATGTTAAAACGTGCATGGACTGCTTTTGCCTGTACAAAGTTGCCGTGCGCCATGTGCCATGCATCGAGCATACTTCCTCTTGATGAGCATACAGTGCTGTGTGCTTTTTTCGGCGGAAGCTTTGAGGGTAAAAGCGATACTGCCATTTGGCTTGCTCGGATGACGGACGGTCAGAGCGCAGAGCCGGTTAAGTTATTTTCATCAAACGAAGCTCATTGGAATCCTGTACTTTTTACCTATCCTGACGGTCATATCGGAATTATTTTCAAAGTCGGAGACGTGATCGCTTCGTGGAGATCCTACTTTGCAGAATCTTTTGACGGCGGTTTGACATTTTCCGCTCCTAAAGAATTGGTAAAAGGAGATTTCGGCGGACGCGGTCCGGTACGCAACCAACCTTTAGTATTAAAGGAACATTGCCCCGGGCGTTATTTGAGCCCTGCGTCTTTGGAAGACGGAATTTGGAGAGCTTTTGCCGACATTTCAGATGACGGCATGCGCACTTTCCGTAAAAGCAATGAGGTGACTTTAAGTAAGGATGAACTCAATGCTACCGACACTTCGGAAAAAGACATTGCGGTAAGTGCCCAGTCTTTTAAAGGCAGAGGCGTAATACAACCTACTTTTTGGGAAGATCCTGACGGTGTGCACATGTTGCTTCGTTCTACGGCAGGATTTGTAATGCGCTCTGATTCCAAGGATGCCGGCAATACCTGGTGTGATCCTTATCGAACCGATGTGCCGAATAATAACAGTGGTATCGATTTGGATGTATTAAACGGCAGGATTTATCTTGCCTGCAACCCGGTAAAAGGCAATTGGGGACAGCGTTCACCCATCAGCCTTTTATCATCAGACGACGGAATTCACTTCGTAAAAGAAGAGGATATGGATAGCGAGGCGGCGGAATTCTCGTATCCATGTGTAAACGCTTGTAACGAAGCTCTGTATGTGAGTTACACCTACAAGCGTAAAAATATCCGCGTAATAAAATTCACGGTTTGAAATCGTGGATCGAATAAAAACAGACAAAATAGGAGCATGACAATGCGTAAACTTTCAATGTTGTTCACCGCTATCGGAGCTGCCGTGTGCCTCGCCGCTTCTTCTCAGGCTATGTGCGCAGACTATCCTACCAAAGACATTACCGTGGTTATCCCTAAGAACCCGGGCGGCGGTACCGATACTACCGGTCGCGGCATCATTAACATGATGCAGCAGGATTTGGGCGGTAAGGTCAAATTCGTGCCGGTGAACAAGCCTGACGGCAACGGTATCGTTGGCATGCAGGATGTGGCCAATGCCAAGGCCGACGGTTATACCTTGGGTATGGTTACCGTTGAACTTGACATCTTCCCTCATCAGGGCAAGACCAAACTCTCTTACAAGGATTTCGATTCCATCATCGCCCCGATCGCAGCTCCTGCCGCTTTGATCGTTCACGCCAGTGCTCCTTATAACACTCTTGACGAGTTCATCGATTATCTGAAGAAGAATCCTGGCAAGGTCATGATGGGTAACTCCGGCATGGGCGCCATTTGGCATATTGCTACCATGGCCATGGAAAAAGAATTTGGTGTCAAGGTCAAGCACATTCCTTATCCTAAGGGAACTGCTGATATCGCTGCTGCTATTGCCGGCGGTCACATCGATGCTACCTTGGCAGATCCTTCATCCTTCAGAACTCAGGTTGAAGCCGGTAAGCTCAAGATTTTGGCTGTGATGGCTGACAAGCGTACCAAGATGTTCCCTGATGTTCCTACTTTCAAGGAATTAGGCCACAACATGGCTATCCGTGCATGGGCTACCTTGGTTGCTCCTAAGGGCACCCCTGATGACGTGCTGAAGGTGTTGCGCGATTCTGCTGCCCGCGTTGCCGCTACACAGAACTTCACTGATTACTTCTTAAAGCAGGGTATCGATCCTACCGACATCATCGGTAAAGATGCCGACAAGATGATGGCTGATGACGACGCCATGTATGCCGAGTTTATCTCTAAGCTTTCTAAGTGATCTGAAATAAAGCCTTCCTAGTGCAGGAAGGCTTTTAAAAATCTTATTTAGAAAAACCCGGAAAAAGCGTAAGTATTATTTTTTTTCCGGGTTTTGTTCACTAAGGATCCTTTCTTTTATTAGTGATCATGACCGCTCAGAATTTAATCAAGACGGGTTTATTTCAAGGAGTGATGCTATGCCTTCGATGGCTGTATGCAATTTCTTAGTAGCTTTGGCTACGGCATTGGTTGGAGGAGGGATCGTGATCACCTCCGTTGGGTACGGCATTGGAATGTCAATGTTCGGCCCTGGTTCAGGATTCTGGCCTTTTATTCTGGGACTGGGCTTGCTCGTGATTGCAGCCTTGATTGTATTTGACACCTTAAAGCGTTACAAAGAATTATCAGCTCAGAAAGTGGTATTCGTTTCGCAGGGATGTTTCGGATCGTACCGCATGATGCTGTTGTGCTTTGTCTATGTAGCTCTTTTCCCTCTGGTGGGATTTTATCTGGCTTCAGGTTTGTTCATGATCGCAGCCATGTATATGCTCGGCTTAAGAAAACTTCCTTTAATCATAGGCATTACGGCTGTATTTCTAGTATGTCTTTTCCTTTTGTTTTCGCTGGCTTTGCATATCCAGCTCCCTCAACCTTTCTTTATGGAGTAACAAGACATGCAAGCTGTAATTGATGCTTTGTTGCAGGTCGGTACTTTAGAAAACCTGTGCTTGGTTATTATGGGTACTGCCGTAGGTATCTTTATCGGTGCAATGCCAGGTCTTTCCGTAAATATGGGCCTAGCATTGCTCTTCCCGGTTACTTTTTCAGTAGGCGGTTTGGGCGGCATTATCATGCTGCTCGGTATTTACTGCGGAGCAATTTACGGCGGTTCCATTACCGCAATTTTGCTGAGAACTCCGGGTACTCCGGCTTCGGCAGCCACCACACTTGACGGTTATCCCATGGCTATCGAAAACGGTCAGCCGGGACGTGCTTTGTCAATTTCCACCACTGCCTCCACATTCGGCGGAATTTTTTCAATTCTCTGTCTGATCTGTTTTGCTCCTTTGCTCGCTCAGGTTGCTTTGACCTTTTCAAAGCCTGAATATTTTGCCTTGGCTATCTTCGGCATCAGTATGGTTACCTCAGTTTCGGCTGGTTCCATCTTAAAAGGAGTGATAGGCTGTCTGGTGGGATTATGGATAGCAACCATCGGTCTTGACGCTATGTCCGGTATGGAGCGCTTTACTTTGGGAACACTGTATCTTTCAGGCGGCGTCTCTTTCATGCCCATCCTGATAGGCCTTTTTGCTTTGACTCAGGTTTTTGTTAATGTCGAAGACATTAAAAACGGTCAGGCAAAGATCCCGGATCTCAAAATAGACGGAGTATTGCCGTCTGCAGCCGATTTTAAGCTTACCCTCCCGACTTTGGTTCGTTCATCTGCCATCGGTACCTTTATAGGATGCGTGCCCGGTACCGGCGGCGATATTGGTTCTTGGATCTCCTATAATCAGGCAAAAACCTGGGCTCGCGACAGCTCTAATTTCGGAAAAGGCGATCCCCGCGGTATTGCAGCCTCAGAATCTGGCAATAATGCCGTGGTCGGCGGTGCGTTTATTCCGGTTTTGACTCTGGGCATTCCAGGAGACGGAGCTACTGCCATTATTTTGGGAGCTCTCATGGTTCACGGTATTCAGCCGGGCCCTCTGCTCTTTATCAACAACCCTGTGGAAATTTATACGATTTTTATCGGTTTGTTGCTTGCCAATGCACTGATGGGACTTATGGGATTCTCGCTTATCCGCGTGTTTACCAAGGTGGTTAATGTACCGAAGAAGATCCTCTTGCCTATTATCACCGTTATGGCCATGCTCGGAACTTATTCCTACTCCAATTCAATGCCTGATGTTTGGATCATGATAGCCGCAGGTGTGATCGGTTTTATTATGCACAAATGTGATATGAGCGTCCCCGGAGTCATCATTGGCATCATTCTCGGCAAGCTTGCAGAAGAGAACTTTACCGGCTCTTTGATGATGAGCGACGGCTCTATGGCAGTGTTTGCCGAGAACCCGATCTGTGCCGTACTGTTAGTACTTTCTTTGGTAAGTTTGATGTCTCCTACTTACAAACCTCTGCTTCGCAAAATATTTGCAAAGAATAAAGACTGACAGAGATTTTTACTGAATATAAGCCTCATGAATATTTCATTCGTGAGGCTTTTTCTTTGCTGTGAATTCAAGGACGGCCGTTTGACGGTTATAATTCCATGTATGATGGCTAGATTTTCAATAAAACGAGTTTTCGGGATCCTCGATCTCTATATCGGACGTAACATGCTGACCTCAGTATTACTGGTGGCAGCTTGTCTTACGCTTTTTACCGGTCTTATCACTTTTATCGATAAAATGCGCTACATAGGGCGCGGCTCAATCGATTTTTTATTTGTATGTAAATACGTGTCTTATCTGTTGCCGGGAATATTCGTAACGTTCTTCCCCGTGGCTATTTTGATAGGCGGAGTTATAAGTCTCGGATCTTTGGCCAGAGGATCGGAAATCGTCGTTTTGCAATCTTTGGGGTTGTCGCGCTTGCAGATTGCCTTCAGTTCTTTAAAAAGCCTTATTCCGTTGATGGCTTTGGTACTTTGTCTTGGGGAATTTGTAGTTCCTCAACTTGAGACTTATGCCGAAACTCAGTATTCGGTTTATGCGTCAGGCGGAAAAATGTCTGTAAGCCGTTCCGGAATTTGGCTTAGGGAAGGTAATTCCTTTATCGGAATAAGAGCCATGCTTTCTGACGGATCTTTGGCTGACATCGTTCGTTATGATACGGACGGCGATAAGTTGATTGCCAAAAGCAGAGCTGTAAGCGGACGTTATGAAAACGGCAGTTGGAGCATGCAAAAGGTTTACAAGGTTGCTGAGGGTAAAGACAGGCTCAAGATAACCTTTGTTCCCAAGGAACGCTGGCAGTTAAATCTTAATCCTGAACGTGTCGATGTTATTAAAAACATAGATAAGACTTTAACTATTAAAGGATTGGTGGATTACATAGGCTATTTGGAGGATAACAATCAGCTTTCGTCCTCCTTCAGGCTGCAACTTTACGAAAAGTTGATGCAACCGGTGATCATGGTAGTCATGCTGTTTTTGGCTTTATCAACGGTTTTCGGACCTTTGCGCAGTATGAATATGGGCACGAGAATTCTAGCCGGGATCGCGCTTGGTTTTGGATATTATGTTCTGAATCAAATAGTTGCTCCTTTATCTCTTGTTTATGGCATTCCTCCTTTGATAGGTGCTTCGATGGCTTCCGTAGTGTTCGGCGGATTGGCAGTGGTGCTTCTGCGTAGAAAAGCTTAAAAAAATTAAAATAAAATTTGCAAATTCTTAAAAATTTGCTATACTTATCCCTGTTGCCGAAGTGATGGAATTGGTAGACGTAGCGGATTCAAAATCCGCCGATAGCAATATCGTGTGGGTTCGATTCCCACCTTCGGCACCATTCTACCCAAATTCTTATTTTTTTTCTTCTTTTAACAAGTTCTTATATTTCTTTTTTATCTTTGATTTATAAAGATTATTTTATTCAATTTCATTTATTCATATTTAACGATAAATTTGTATAAAAGTGTATATGGAAACGAAGATCACCTAAAAGGTGATCTCGAAAAAGGTGATCTTTTTGAAAAAGAACGTTTTTGTAAATTAGTAATTTTGTACAACTCCTTTTTTTTCTATACTGTAGATACTATCTCCATACTGATCAATATTGTATATATACTGTTTTTATTAGCTTCAGCATCTTTGAAATATTAAGAGTAATACAATAAATAAAGAACAGCTAAAACAATTGGTCATTTCATAAATCATTTCTAAAAATAGAAATTTCAAAATTCAAGATAGTCTCAACACCACATGCATCAGGTTTTCCTGTGGTTGATATTGCTGGTTTAACTCAGGCATTACAGGAATACATTCAGCAGATGTCTGACTATGCCACTCAGCTTGACCATCTTGAGCAGATGAAAAAACAGTATGAACAGCAGATAATGGATGCTGCCAAACCATTCAAGACAGCGTTTGATGATGCCAACAAGATCATAGGTTCTGGTCTTAATGCCTATAACTACGTCAACAGTCTCTACGGCAAGTTCCAGGATGTGCAGAGCTTTATCAAAAACTCCTCAGGCTCATATGAAGAGTGGGAGCAGTGTGCGTTGTCTCCAACGTGTAATCCTGTTGATAAGGCTTTTGATGCCTATAAACGCTTAGGTGGATTGTCTGACGGCGCTGCTTCTGTCGCCGCAGAGCTTGGTGACAGTATCCATTCCACTGTGGAATCTACTGCAATCACGATGGAATCTAATCTTAAGTCATCTCAAGGTCAGAGAGCGGTCATGGAAAATGTCGGTGCTATCAATATTGCTCAGTACAAGCAGGATGGTCTCTATCAGTCTGCCGTTTTAAAGAGTTTAGCTGCCATTGACAGTCAAATCTCTGCTC
>JALEXT010000146.1 GCA_022779845.1 Succinatimonas sp. | reverse complement strand
AAATGCCCTTGACGGTGGTTTCGAGAGTTTCGGAATCAACTACTAATGCGTCGCGTTCCATCTTCAGCCCCTGAAGCTTGTCGATGGCAACGGTATCGACGTTCTGACCTAAGGCCAGTACGACGGCATCTGCAGGCAACTCTTCAAACTCGCCGGTAGGCTGAGGATATCCCTTGTCGTCCAAGGCCATCTTCTCAATCTTCAGGCTGTCCTTGGTTGCACCGGTAATGGTGGAGAGCCACTTGACCTGTACGCCTTCGGCAATAGCAGCATCCATTTCTTCTGCAGAAGCTCTCATCTTCGCACGATCACGGCGATAAACAATGATAGGCTCGGCACCGAAACGACGCAGGGAACGGGCAACGTCAACAGCGGTATTACCGCCGCCGTAAACGGCTACACGACGGGCAACCTGAATGTCGCCAGTGGTCTCAATCTGACCCAAAACCTTCAGTGCGTTCAACACGTGGTTGGTATCACCCTGAGGAATATCAACGTTTGAAGAAATGGTAGCACCAAGTCCCAAAACAACGGCATCATAACCGCCGTTTTGTTTTTCGGCTTCTATGTCTTCAACCTTGCGGCCCAGTTCGATGGTTACACCCATGTCGGTGATGCGCTTGACTTCGGCATCAAGGATGTTGCGAGGCAAACGATAGGTAGGAATACCGTAACGCATCATGCCGCCGGTTTCCTGTGCCTGCTCAACGATATGAACAGTGTGACCGAAACGGCGCAGATGGTAGGCAGCGGAAAGACCGGCAGGACCGGCACCGATCACCAATACTTTTTTACCGGTTTCGCGTGCAGGTTTCTTAAATGAGAGTTTGTGCTCCAGAGCATAGTCACCTAAGAAACGTTCAACTGAGTTGATACCGACGGACTCATCGAGGAAGCCGCGGTTGCACTTGCCTTCACAGGTGTGATAGCAGACACGGCCCATGCAAGCAGGCATAGGGTTCTCTTCGGTAAGTACGCGCCATGCATGCTCGTAGTCGCCTTCTGCTGCGTAGTACAACCACTGCTGGATGTTTTCGCCGGCGGGGCACTGCTTGTTGCAGGGAGGCAACTTGAATACGTTGACCGGACGCATGGTACGCCAAGAACCGGTGTGGTTCTCTAAGGAAGTTGCCGGGTCAAGGGTAACTGCAAATGATTTTTTCAGCATTTTTATCTAGCTCCTTCTCTTAGATGCTCTTGCTGCGCTCGTAAGCTACGATTGCAGTCGGGTTGAGCTGAGGTTCATCATCGCCTAAGAGACCGAAGTTCTTGATGTTAGTATCGCAAAGAGCCTGCAGGCGAGCCAAAGTGTTGGGATCTGCACCCTTCTTGACAACGTGTGCATAACGTTTCTGGATCTTCAGATAGTTTTCAACCGGCTGTTTCTGCTGGATCTTGCGTACTGAAGTGATCTTGCCGTATTCGGCTTCGAACACAGGGAAGAATCCGGTTTCCATGGCCAAACGTGCGGCGGTAACGGTTAAAGCAGAAGACTTCAAACCCCAGCCTAACGGGCAAGGAACCAGAATGTTGATATAACGTGCGCCGTGGAAAGTCATGGCTTTGGCAACTTTGGCCTCGAGATCGCGCAGATCGGCGATGGTTGCGGTGGCAACGTAAGGAATACCGTGAGCCATGGCAATGAGCGGGACGTCTTTACCGCGACCCCAGTCGGCACCCGGCTTCTCACCTACCGGCATGGTGGTGGCAGTACGGGCTGAAGGAGGAGTTGCAGAAGAACGCTGTACACCAGTGTTCATGTAAGCTTCGTTATCGTAGCAGATGTAAAGCACATCATCGTTACGATCAAACATACCGGAGAGGCAGCCCATACCGATATCGGTAGTACCGCCGTCACCGCCTTGTGCGATTACACGGGGAACAACAGTGTCGCCGTTTCTCTTGGCACGAACCTGTGCGGCGGCAGCAAGACCTGAACCTACGGCAGCGGCGTTACCAAACAGGGTATGGATCCAAGGAAGACGCCATGCTGATTCGGGGTACGGAGTTGAGAAAACTTCCAAGCAACCGGTAGCATTGGAAATCATTACCTGACCGCCGGTAGCACGCATGGCAGCATCGATGGCGTAACGGGCACCCAAAGCTTCGCCGCAGCCCTGACAGGCACGGTGACCTGAGATCAGGGAGTTGGGACGATCTACAGAAGCCTGATTTGAGCGCATTGAAGGATTTAACAGACGGTTACCTACAGTCTTGGAACCGGTCTGATAAAACTTAATTTTTTCTAACATTTCTTTTCTCCAGTTTTGCGCTTACTTCACAGAATCCATGAGCTGGGAATCTGCAAGCGGACCCTCAGGGAAGGTTACGCCTTCGCCGTCTTTGGTGTAACTGTTGAGCACGGAGCTGTCGATGTCAAACCAAGTCATTTCGTCCTTGAATTTACCTTCAAGCGCAGCTTTGATTATGCCGCCGATGGTCTTGCCGACGATTGCGCGTCCGCCCAAACCTGCAACAGCAGTCCAAACCTGACAATCGGTACCTTCCATAGCACGCTTTACTTCAGGGCAAATGATGCCGCGTCCGCCGAAGGAGAATGCTCTTTCAACGCAAACGACTTTCTTGCAGTCACCGATGGCTTTGCGCATTGCGGCGTAAGGGAAAGGACGGAAGGATTTCAATGAGATGATACCGGCTTTGACGCCCTGCTCTCTCAGACGATCGACTTCATCCTTGGCTGTTCCGACTGAAGAACCCATCACGACGAGTTTTACTTCCGCGTCGTCACACTTGTAGCAGTCCAAAAGTCCGCCGGAGTGGTGACCGGTAAGCTCGTTATATTCCTTAGATACGTCTTCGATGATCTTAAGGGCTTTGGCCATCTTACGTTGCTGCAGGAAACGTACTTCGGTGAAAGCCTCAGGACCGACCATAGCGCCCATGGAGATAGGCTCTTTGGGAGTTAAGAATTCACGAGGCTCGTAAGGAGGCAGGAAGGAGTCAACCTGTTCCTGAGTAGGCAGATCCATGCGTTCAAAAGCGTGGGTCAGCACGAAACCGTCCATGCATACCATCACGGGAAGACCGACTTGCTCGGCGATCTTGAAAGCCATGATGTGGGTATCAACGGCATCCTGATTTGATTCGCAGAATAACTGCAACCAACCAGAGTCACGCTGAGAAAGGGAATCGGAGTGATCGTTCCAAATGTTGATAGGGCCGCCGATGGCACGTGAAGCCACGGTCATAACAATAGGAAGGCCCAAACCGGAGGCACTGTAGACACCTTCGGTCATGAACAGCAAGCCCTGAGATGCAGTGGCAGTATAGGTACGTGCGCCGCCTGCTTCTGAACCTAAGGATACTGAAATTGCGGCGAACTCTGATTCAACGTTCAGATAATCGCAATCTTTGAGTTTGCCTGATTTGACGAACTTACCTAAATTTTCGACGATGTGAGTTTGCGGGCTGATAGGATAAGCGCAAACAACGCCGGGACGACAAAGGGCAACTGCCTTGGCTACGCCCAAGGAACCTTCAATCTGCTCAGTCATTATTCAGCTTCCTTCATTTTTTCTTTCAGATAGTTGTAGGAAAGGGCTGCGGCTTCAGCATTGGAATCGCCGACTTTGCCCGGGTAACGGGTCTGGAAAGACTTTTGCACGGACTCGAGTTTTAATACGCCGGTTGCTGCTGCCAAAGAGGCAAGCATCGGAGCACCGGGTTTGTTCATCTTCATTGCCTGAATAGCAAATTCAGTTGCAGGGAAGGTTAAAACATGACCCTTGGGCAATTTCTTGCAAAGCTCAGGAGCAACCTGCTCGGGGGCTTCGGCAGTGTTGATGATGGCGTAACCGTTGGGGCTGATACCGGCGAAAACGTCAACCACGCTTAAAAGGGTGCGGTCCTGAACCAAAACCACATCCGGTTCCTGAATAGGCTCGTGGGTACGAACTTCCTTATCATCGATACGTGCGTATGCGACAACAGGAGCGCCGGTACGCTCTGAACCGAAGCTTGGGAAAGCCTGTGCAAAATGGCCTTCCAGGAAGGCTGACAATGACAGCATTTCAGCTGTGGTGACAGCGCCCTGGCCTCCGCGGCCGTGTAATCTGATCTGAAGCAAAGTAAGCTCCTCTCTTTTTGCAAGTGTTGATTTTTATACGAAACCAAAGTTTCGAAAGCATGTTTAAAGTTTTTTTTATTTAGAAAAAAAACTCTGAAGCTGTGCTATGGAAGAATTTTAAAGAATTTTGTTATTAAGCCAAATTTAACGTTATTTCAGATAAGTAGATGAATTTTACATAAAAAATACAAAATTCTTATGCGAGGATATGCGGTTAATTTATTGATACTTAAAATAAAAAAATATTTTTTTTATATATTCGGTATGTCAGAAAAATGAAAATTTTGTGTCTATTTTTCAAATGAGATTAAAAATGATTTGTATGATAAAAATGCAGATATGGCAAGCCTTATTTAAACTTTTAAGTACGTTGCTTATAACTAACTTTGCAATGCAATTTTGAAAATTTTTTTGTATATGAAAATTTTCTGTTAATATTAAATCTAGTTAATAAAGTGGTTTTATAAAAGATGCCAAATATGCTAGATAAGTCACAAACAACGTCTTTATTAAGTCATCAGATCCGAGAGCAGAACCTGCAGACCGTCCGGGAAGCTTTGCACAAAGAGCAGATAGCCACAGTTTCGGCGCTAAAACAGCTTACCGGTTTGTCGGTGGTAACCATTAATAAACTGGTAGCTGAACTCATAAGAAGAGGAGAGGTGTATCAGGGGGCTTCCTCCTACGCAGCAGGCGGCAGACCTGCAACCACATATTGTTTTAATGCCGGTTTTGAACTTATTTTGATCCTTTCTTGTTATCAGCGCGGAGGAAACGAGTATGTGGGGTATTCCGTGCATGATCTTTTCGGAGAATGCATAGAAAGAAGGGAGGAGCTTTTATCTGGAACAGCGCAGTTGCATACCGACGAATTCACCATAGGCATAGAACATTATCTTGAAAATTACAAACGTATTGCAATGATCGGTCTTTCAATGCCGTCAGACGGTGTGGGAGGACGCGTAGGAGCTGCCATACGCCATGATCCTCAGTCAAAACGTTTGGCACATCATTTGGAATTGCGTTTTAAAACACCTGTTTTTTTTGAGACGGATATTAATGCCGCCGCGCTCGGATGTTATAAACGTTTGGGAGATCAGGAATGCGTAGCCGGTTTGGTTTTGGTTCCCGGAAGAGCTCCTGCGTGCGGTTTTTGTTATTCAGGCAGCGTGTTGCGCGGTAAAGACGGAATGGCCGGTGAGATTAGGTATTTTCCCATGTATAACGATCAGGGGGTTTTACCGGAAGAAAAAATTCAGGCCGATGATTTGGCAGTACGTACGTTGCGTGCAGTGATGTGCGTTATGAATCCTGGGTATGTCGCGGTCTATACGGAAAGCCTGAAGCCTAATTTGGTGGACAGACTTAAAAAAAATCTGCCAACCGCAGCTGAAGAAGCATTGCTTCCGAGAATAGAAATTTGCGACACCATACGTGAGGATATCGTATCCGGCATGCTTTCGCTGTCGCTTGAAAAGCTCAGAGCCGTCAAATAACGCGATTAAAGGCTGAAGCAAAAAACTGCTAATAAAAAAATAATAATATAGATCACTAAGTTCAGTATATTATTTAGTTTTGATCTCAATAAAAGATAAGAGTCAGTTATCTGTCT
>JALEXT010000142.1 GCA_022779845.1 Succinatimonas sp. | reverse complement strand
ATTTCTGCAACTGCAAAAAAACTCGGTCTTGATATGTCAAGGGTCATACTTACCTTGGACAGACACGGAAATACGTCTTCTGCATCAGTAGCTTTGGCTTTGGATGAGGGAGTACGTACCTCAAAGATCAAACGTGGCGATCTTTTGCTTATCGAATCTTTTGGCGGCGGTTTTACTTGGGGCTCAGCCTTAATTCGTTACTAATAATTCGTTATTAAAACGCAGACTTGCGCTGTTTTAACAGCGCTTTCTTCCTTTATTAAGTATTTGCTAGGAGCCGCGATTTGACGCGGGAGTTTAACATGAAAAAATTTGCAGCCGTTTTCCCAGGGCAAGGGTCGCAGTCTGTCGGCATGTTTGCGTCTTTTATGGACAATTCCGTGGTTGCTTCCGTATATGAGGAAGCATCGGATGCTTTGGGATACGATCTTAAAAAGGTAACGTTGGAAGGACCTGAGAGCGAACTTAATCGTACCGAAGTGACACAGCCGGCCATTCTCACCGCCTCAGTGGCTGCATTCCGCGCTTTTTCCGCCAAGTGTGATGGAATGCCAGTATGTATGGCAGGACATTCTTTGGGTGAGTACAGCGCTTTGGTTTGCGCCGGTGCCTTGGAATTCTCCGATGCCGTACGTTTGGTGCGTTTGCGCGGACAGGCCATGCAGGATGCTGTTCCCCAAGGTGAAGGAGCCATGGCTGCGGTCTTGGGATTGGATGATGACGTTATTGTAAAAGCTTGTGAAGAAATTTCTGCTGAGGGAAACAAAGTCTGGGCTGCCAATTTCAATACTCCAGGTCAGGTGGTGGTATCAGGCACAGCTCAGGGAGTTGCCAAAGTTTCTGAAGCTCTGACAGCTGCAGGTGCCCGTCGTGTTGTGCCTTTGGCAGTATCTGCACCTTCTCATTGCCCGCTTATGCAAAGCGCTGCTGACAAGCTTTCTGAAGCTTTAAGCAATCTTAAGATAAGTGATGCCAAGATCCCTGTGTATTCCAACGCTTATGCAAAGCCTGAGACTAAAGCAAGCGAGATCACCGACGCTTTGGTACGTCAGTTGGTAGGCCCGGTACGCTGGGTTGAAACTGTTTTAGGCATGAAGAATTCCGGAGTCGAGATTTTGGTGGAAATGGGACCTAACCGCGTACTTTCTGGCATGCTGCGTCGTATAGATCGCAGTCTCATTGCAACTAATGTCGGAGATCCCGAATCTTTGGCAAAGACCATGGAAGCTTTGAACTAAATATTAAACATAAGGAAGAAACATATGTTTGATTTGGATTTTTCAGGAAAATTAGTGCTGGTTACCGGAGCATCGCGCGGTATAGGCAAAGCCATAGCCTTGGAATTTGCATCTCACGGTGCCGTAGTCTGCGGTACTGCTACGTCGCAAAAAGGTGCTGACGATATTACAGCTTATCTTAACGGCAAAGGCGAAGGCTATGTTATGAATGCGCTTGACAATGCAAGTGTCGATGCCTTTTTTGCTGATGTAGCACAAAAGCACGGGGATATACCCTATGTTTTGGTAAACAATGCCGGAATTACTCGTGATACTTTGCTTATGCGCATGAAAGATCAGGATTGGAACGATGTTATTCAGTGTAATCTGACTGCTCAGATGCGTCTTGCCAAACTATGCTCTGCAAAAATGATGAAAAAACGCCAAGGGCGCATCATCAGCATAGCTTCAATCGTAGGAGAGACCGGTAATGCCGGACAATGCAATTATGCAGCTGCTAAAGCAGGTCTTATAGGATTTTCCAAGTCGCTTGCAAAGGAAGTAGCCTCCCGCGGCATAACCGTCAATTGCATAGCTCCGGGCTTCGTGGCGACCGATATGACGGCATCGTTAAACCCCGAGCAGCTTAAGGCCTGGACTGATACCATTCCCTTAAAGCGTGCTGCAACGGCTGAAGATATAGCAGGTTCGGCTCTTTTCTTAGCTTCGGAACTAGCTTCTTACATTACAGGAACAGTTATAGACGTTAACGGCGGACTTTATTGCGGTTAATTATGTTGATCTTCCTTAACTTTGTTACATGATGCGCAAAAATAAGCGTCAATGGCTACCATTAAGGCTGTAAAACATATATAATTAGTTTAACTTTTTCAGGTGCCGGACATAGGGTTCGGCTCTTTTAAAACGGTAAAGAGGACAGAGATCTGCGCTTTTTGCGCAAGAACTGATCAAGGAAACAAATGAGCAACAGTATTGAAGAACGTGTAAAGAAGATTATTGTAGACCAGCTTTGCGTAAAGCCTGAGGATGTGGTTCCCGCTGCATCTTTTGTCGATGACCTCGGTGCTGATTCTCTGGATACCGTAGAGCTCGTGATGGCTCTTGAAGAAGAGTTTAAGACCGAAATCCCTGATGAGGAAGCCGAAAAGATCAATACTGTTCAGGCTGCCATCGATTACATCGAAAAGCATCAGGACGACGAGAAGTAATTCTCGACAGGCGGGAATTTCCCGCCTTTTGATATTTAATGAGAGGGAGAAGCGCTTATACTTCTCCGTCTTTGTATTAGGACAGTTAATTTTTGGAGACTTTGACGGTGCAGAATCGCAGAGTAGTGGTAACCGGTTTGGGCATGCTCTCTCCGGTCGGCAATACAGCCGAGGAATCATGGAAGAACCTCTTGGCCGGACACAGTGGCATAAGTGCCATTGAACATTTCGACGTCACCGATTTTCCGGTGAAAATTGCCGGTACCGTCAAAGGCTTTAATGCCGAAGAGTGGGGCATCAACGCCAAAGAGCAACGTAAGATGGATGAGTTCATCCAATACGGTATTGCTGCCGGTATTATGGCTCTTGACGATTCAGGCCTTGAGATCAACGATGAGAATCGTGATCGCATCGGAACCATGATCGGCTCCGGTATAGGCGGTCTTACTCTCATTGAAAAGAATATCAATGGCTTGGCTGCACGCGGTCCGCGCGGGATCAGCCCTTTCTTTGTACCTTCCACGATCATCAATATGGTTTCCGGGCAACTTTCTATCATGAAAGGATTGCGCGGTCCTAATCTTTCGATGGTCACTGCTTGTGCTACCGGCACTCATGCCATCGGTCTTTCTGCTCGCCTTATTCAGTACGGAGATGCTGACGTTATGGTTTGCGGCGGCTCTGAGAAGGCTTCAACTCCTATGGGGATCGGCGGTTTCAGTGCCTTAAAAGCTTTGTCTCACCGCAACGATGAACCGGAAAAGGCTTCGCGCCCTTGGGATAAGAACCGTGACGGTTTTATCTTAGGTGACGGTGCCGGTGTGATGGTGCTTGAAGAGTATGAACACGCCAAAGCCCGCGGTGCTAAAATTTACGCCGAGTTGAGCGGTTTCGGCATGAGCGGTGATGCCTTCCATATGACCGCCACGCCGGAATACGGTGAAGGTGCGGTTCGTTCTATCAAAGCAGCTTTGAAAGATGCCGGCATAGAACCTGAGCGTGTGAATTATATTAACGCTCACGGAACTTCTACTCACGTAGGTGATCTTTCCGAATTACGTGCGGTAAAGAGCATTTGGGGTGAAGCTCCTGCTCATACCTGCATGAGTTCCACAAAGTCAATGACCGGACATCTTTTGGGAGCGGCAGGTGCAATCGAGGCTGTGATCACCGTATTGGCTTTACGTGATCAGATATGTCCTCCCACCATCAATCTCGAAGATCCTGAGGATGAGGTCGGTGCTTTCAATCTGGTTCCTAACGTTGCACAGAAGCACGATATTGAGTACGCCCTTTCCAATAACTTCGGTTTTGGCGGTACCAACGGTTCCTTAATTTTCAAACGTATCTGAAAATAGATTAAAGGAATAAAAGGATCTCCTAAGCGAGATCCTTTTTTTTAGAAAAGGTAGAAAGCTTCTAAGCCGTTTAGCAGATCGGTTCTTTTAACCGTACCGAAGTAGCGGCTGTCATAAGATTGAGTCCGTTCAGAAGCTAAAATAAATTCATCCTGATCCAATATGCGGTTAAGCCTTGCAGCAGTCAAGGAACTGCCTTTACCGTCTTTTAATTGTGGAGCTGTACCTGATAATAGCGATCCGTTGATTTTTATCCCTTCTTTGCCGATATAGGCAAGATCTCCTGGTAATCCTTTTAAATATTTACCCAAAGGAGCGCTGTTTGCAGGACAATTTCCGTATCCTACGTATCCGCGTTTTTTGGCAAAATCAGCTCTCTTCTTGTTAAGGCAAAAAAGAACGGCTTCGTCTCTTTTTTCTTCAAGTGCTTTGACTTTATATATGCCTTGAGGCATCGACGAAGTAAGATTAATCCATAAATCGCTGTATCTTAGGCTAAATTGCAGTGCTGATGAAAAAATCACGATGGCTAATACCGTGCCTACTATCTTCAGTTTCATGATCACTCCTTAATCGTTTGATGAGTTAAATCATAAAACACAAAAAAGCCCCTGAAATAGGGGCTTGGCTGATTTTGGCATCTATTTGTTTTTTCGTCAGATCCCGCCTTTTGTAAGTGAGTCGATGGCTTCAGCTGTAGCTTTGCGGTTTTTAAGAGCGGTTTCTCCCATAACTTTGATCACTTCGATGAAAAGCAAATCGATGATAAAAAATACGGTAAGTCTTGAGTCGGCATAACCAGAGGTAAGATCTGATTCGTGAACAGAATGCATGACAGCAGTGTCACACAATCTTCCCAAAGTGGAACTGCTGTCAGAAGTGATGGCTGCCATTTTAGGCGAATGCTGTTTGGCAAGACGAGCCGCCTTGTTTATTTCCATGGTTTGGCCTGAGGTGGAAATAAAAATACACAAATCATCTTTATTAACCAGCGAGGCATGCATCATCATGTCATGGCTGTCGGTAGCGTTAACCGTGTTGATCCCAAGTCTCGTAAATTTACGGGCTGCATCGCGGGCGATGAATCCTGACGCTCCGATCCCGAAAAAGAATACGCGTTTGCAACTTATGATATAACGTACCAAATTGCGCACGGCAGTGAAATCAAGTTCGTGAGAGCTTTGAGTGAGCATGGTAACGTTCAGCTGCAGGAGTTTTTGAGCTGTGATTTCACTTGAATCCTTTAAATCGATGGACGGAGTAAGCAGTGAGTTTGAGCTGTCCTGAGCTCCGAGATCCTGAGCCAGGGCAATTTTAAAATCTTTAAGGGTTTCAAATTCAAACTTGCGGGCAAAGCGGGTTACGGTAGCATGCGAGACGTTACATGCATCGGAGATCTCCGAGATCGACGAAGAACAGGCCTGAGTACCGAATTTTAGGAAATACTCGATAAGACGGCGATCCGATTTTGAAAGTTTGATCCTAGGATCGTTGAGTTTTTTCAGAATTGTCATTATGCCAATCGCGTCCCTAAGCAAGACGAGATCCCGATGTTGTTAAATTTTTGTTCAGATAATGTTAATTTGTTTCAGACGCTTTTGCAAATGTTTATAAAAAATGAAAATACCTTCTGCATGAGAAGATTTTTTTCCCAAGAAAAACACTGAAACGACAGGAAAAAGGTCAATCTTTTTTTAATTTTTTCAGTACCTTCTTACCTTGGTTTAAAGCCTTTTTCTTAATGGCACTGGCCTTTTTGGCATTTTTTATAGCCTGCTCCTGTGACATGCCAAGAGCAATACAGCCGGCAATAGTTCCCTTTTCAAGAAATGAATCTGTTGTAGCAGCAGTTCGTAATATATTCGAAACGGTGCAAACAGTTTCGATGACATTACCTGCCTGCAGGAAAAGATTCAAAGCCTGACCGCCTGGCAATGCCTTTGAAGCAATGCTTGCGCTTTGTCGTATGTGACGGTTTTTCAGTGTTTTGTATAAAGCAGTACCGGCAACCGTTGTTACGGTTGCCGCAGTAAAACTTAATTGGCGGATTTGAGCGCTTACGGCTTTTCCGGTAATACACCAAAGTACAAAATGCTCGCAATTTGCCCATAGAAGATGGTAATCGTTTTCACCTATTCTCGAGCGTGCCCGCAATACGCTTTCGAATCTGCCGAAAACACGATCATTGTGCAAGACCACTTCAACCGGAGAGCCTTCTGAAAACTCGGCAAGTGAGTATTCGCGGATCCCGTCGCGAGTTCTGGCAATGACTTTCTGACAGCCGCTGTAAATTCCGTGATGGGTATAGCCGAATCTTGCTACTTTAAGGTGATCCCCGAGTTTGAAAACGGGACGAACATTTGATTTAAGATCATTTTGCATGGGTGTCATGGTACTACGCTTATGGTAAAAAGCGTATTGACAGGGGAAAATATGGGAATGTATTGCTTTACAAGTGTTAAAATCTTTCCTTGTTTTCGCATCAGGTGAAAACTAGCAGCCTAAGGCGTAACCTTGGCATCAATTAACTTTCCGGAATAATAAATGCAATTACAGCAAGCCAACGATGGCATGATGATGGATCTTTATGAACTCACCATGTCCAACGGTTTCTTTGCCAGCGGTAAAGCCGGCACTCGTGCCGTCTTTGATGTTTTTTATCGTCATAATCCCGATCAGGGCGGTTTTTCAATCTTTGCAGGGCTTGGTCAGGCTCTTGATTGGATAAAAAGCCTGCATTTTACAGGACGTGATATTGATTATCTGAAATCGCTGAAGATTTTCAGACCGGAATTTTTGGATTATTTAAGAGATTTCCGTTTCAGCGGAGATGTTTATGCCTTTGATGAAGGCACGATCATGTATCCTAACGAGCCGGTGCTTTCGGTTCATGCTTCCTTGGCAGAATGCATGTTCCTTGAAACGGCTGTTTTGGCCATGATCAATCATCAGTCTTTGATTGCAACCAAAGCCCGCCGCATGGTCAGAGCTGCTCAAGGACGTCCTATCGCCGATTTCGGCGCCCGTCGTGCTCACAATATAGATGCTGCTTATTACGGTGCCCGCGCATCTTATATAGGCGGATTGGTGGCAACCTCAACTTTGGAAGCTGCTGAGGACTTCGGAATTCCTGCATCAGGAACTATGGCTCACAGTTGGGTGATGTCATTTGATGAGGAATATGAAGCTTTCAAAGCTTATGCAGCAGAATACCCTGATAATACCCTTTTACTTATCGATACCTATGACGTGATGCGCTCAGGATTGCCTAATGCGGTAAAACTTGCGCATGAGTTTTTGGAGCCTATGGGCAAACGTCTTAAAGGAGTACGCATCGATTCAGGTGATTTGGCTTATCTTTCAAAAAAGATCCGTAAGGTTCTTGATAAAGAAGGTCTTGAAGATGCGATTATCGTGGTTACCAACAGCCTTGATGAGAACACGATTTCATCGCTTTTGACTCAGGGGGCGAAGGTAAACAGTTTCGGTATCGGCGAAAGACTGATCACCGCTATGTCCGATCCTATTTTGGGCGGAGTGTACAAGATGGCCGCCATTGAGGAAAACGGTGTCATGGTCCCCAGGATCAAGGTTTCTGAAACAGCCGAGAAGATCACCAATCCTGGCATCAAGCAGGTATGG
>JALEXT010000097.1 GCA_022779845.1 Succinatimonas sp. | reverse complement strand
GAAGGAAGAGCTGAAGGAAGAGCTGAAGGCAACGGCACCTCCCTGTGCAAACTGCTGAATGTTCGATTCGGAACGCTTCCTCAGGAGATCCTTAGCGTAATAGGCAAAAAATTGGATGATGCAACTTTTGATAAATTGTTGCCGTACGCATTAAACGCAACGTCTCTTGGTGAATTTGAAAGCAAAATGCGTGAACTTTGCAGTGATGCAGATTGATTTCGCGATCTAGTCTGACAGGTCAGAAAGTCAATTAAAAACGGAGGGTGATCAAGTACTGATGCCCTCCGAGTTTTAGCTACCATTTTGCTTTTTTGAGGGCTTCTTGGTAAAGATTTTCGTATTCTTTACACGAATCAGACCATAAAAAACGCTTGCTCATGGCATTGTGTTTGATGCGTCTCATTTCGTCGGGATCTTCTAAGTAGAGGATCAGAGTACGTCGCAGACAAGATAACAATTCTTCAGCAGAAGGATCGTTAAAAATAAAACCGTTGCCGTGTTCGCGATCCCTGTCATAGTCAATGACGGTGTCACGCAAACCACCTACAGCACGGACTATGGGCAAAGTACCGTAAGCTAGTGAGTAAATCTGATTTAATCCGCATGGTTCAAAGATAGAAGGCATAAGAAAGAAATCCGAAGCCGCTTCAATTTGATGAGCCATGACATTGTCGTATTTT
The DNA here is from genome assembly GCA_022779845.1 of Succinatimonas sp. Lineage (GTDB taxonomy): Bacteria > Pseudomonadota > Gammaproteobacteria > Enterobacterales > Succinivibrionaceae > Succinivibrio. The sequence continues at coordinate 4,600 of JALEXT010000097.1, read as the reverse complement.
GGTAAAAATACCATTTTATTCTTATGTCTGTCGGCAATTTCCTGCATTTGCCGCTGTAAGTCAGGATCTCCTGTGCCTTCAATGATGATTTGTACTTTATGTTGCAAAAAGCGATCAAGTATCGGTAACAATAATCCTATCCCCTTTTGATCGGTAAGTCTTGCTACCATGCCGTAGATGGGAGTATCTCCCATTTCAAGTCCGAGTTTTCGTTGTAGCAGGTATTTGCCCAATACTTTTTCTTCAAGAGTGTCTTTGGAGTAGCGTATGCGCAACAAAGAATCGGTGGACGGATCCCAGTCTGAATAGTCGCAACCGTTGACTATGCCAGAAAGATCATCTCGTCTTGACAGAAAATTTACCGTCATTCCGTGTCCGCCCAAATAGGTGGTAAGTTCATAAGCATAGCCAGGGGAGACCGTATTTATTTTGTCGGCGTAAAAAACTCCCATTTTTAAAAAGTTGGCGCAGGAACCTGAACATATCATTTCGTGTCTTATGTTACGGATCTCCGGTATCAGGTACAGCTGCCCCTGATCAAAAACCCCCTGAAATGCAGCGTTGTGGATGGTGAGTAAGGAGCGCGTTTTATCGAAGAAAGAGTCATGTGCATATTTTAACCGCAGGATCATCGGAGACACTGCTGTATGCCAGTCGTTGCAGTGCAGAATATCGGGACGGAATCCCAATTGTTTTGTTGCTTCAATAGCAGCTGCACAGAAGAACACGTATCTTATGCCGTTGTCAGCATAGGCCTGATTATTGTCGCCGTATAACGAGGTACGGTCAAAGAAACGCTGGCAATCTATCAACCAAACTTCGACGTTTCCTAGAAAAGTTTGTCTTACCCTGTAAGGGATCCGAATGTTTTCGTCTGGATTATCCTGATTCAGTATTCCTTCATAAATAACGCGGAATTTGTCAGCTCCTTTAATGAGGCTGTAGCAAGGGATCATCAATCTTACTTCATGCCCGTTGGCCTTTAATTGCAAGGGCAACGCTTTGGCAACGTCAGCAAGTCCACCGGACTTAATCAAGCCGGCAGCTTCCGATGCGAGAAACAGGATGTTCATATTAAGCAAACCTCTTGGTGGTTTAAGGTACCGTTACCACGATACCGATTTTCAAACTGATGCTTTCATTTTACACACCGCAGCTTCATCTTCTGGTGATGTTCTGCTCAGTAACGAGATCCGTCACAAAATTTGTTGAAAATATAAAAACGCGGTTCAGTCGATACAAAATGACGGGAAATCATAAAAAAATGAATCACGGTAACATGCCGAGCACGGTGCCATTGTTACCGAGAACGTTTTTGCATACAAATTCATTTATGGCATCTTTTCAGCATGTGTGTTTAACGTAAACGTTTGTAGAATTATTTTTAAAAAAGTGTGAATGAGGTAGAGAAAATCAACATTTCTTGTAGCTAAAACAGTTTAGCTCTACGTATAATGCGCCTGCACTTGATAAAAATATTCTAAAGGAGTTTGATTTATCATGAAGAAATTAGGCGTTGTCGCAGTCAGCACTCTGGCTTTGGCTGTTTCCGGCTTCGTTGCTTCCGCAAATGCAGCCGAGACCGTTTGGAAACTCGCATTTAACCAGCCTGAAGGTCACCCTGAGATGGTTGCCGTTCAGGAATTCTCCAAGAAGCTTGAAGCTGCTACCAACGGCAAATATGCAATCGAAGTGTTCCCTAACGAACTTTTGGGTTCTCAGAAAGAAACCATTGAAATGGTGCAGAACGGTTCTTTGGAATTCTCCTTGGTTGCAGGTTCTTTGCTTGAGAACTGGAGCCCGGATTTTGCCGTGTTCAACCTCCCTTATGTCTTCAAGGATTACAAGCACTTACAGCGTGTAGTTAAGGACAAGAAGATTGTCGGCGATCTGTTCAAGTCCATCGAGCCTCAGGGCATTACCGTTTTGTGCGCTCAGTACTCCGGTACTCGTAACGTCTATACCAAGAACAAGGAAGTAAGAACTCCTGCTGATCTCAAAGGCTTGAAGATCCGCGTGATGCAGTCTGACACCATGGTTAAGATGCTTAACTACATGGGCGGTACCGGCACTCCTATGGGCCAGGGCGAAGTTTACACTGCCATTCAGACCGGTGTTCTTGACGGCGCTGAGAACAACGAAGTTACTTACTATGCCTTGAAGCAGCACGAGGTCGGCCCTATCTACAACCTTACCGGTCACCTCATGATGCCGGATTACATCGTAACCAATACCCAGTTCTACAACAGCCTGCCTGCTGAAGTTAAAGATTTCTTCGAGAAGAATCTTGACGGTTTGGTAGATGACGAGTTTGATCGTTTCCAGGCTCAGGTTTCCAAGTCAATCGAAGCTGCTCAGAAGGAAGGCACCAAGGTTATCAAGGCCGATCAGGATGCCTTCAAGAAGGCTGTTGAGCCTCTCATCAAAGAGAAGGTTTCCACTCCTTCAGCCAAGGCTCTTTACGATGCCGTTCAGGCTACCCGCGACTGATGAGCATAACGCTCAAAGCGCTTAAATAAACTAGATAATGGGGCTTTATATCCTAAAGCTCCATTTTTCGTTTTTTTGAATTCAACGCTTTTGGAGAAAAATTTTAATTATGGAAGCTTTGACTGCAATAAAGAAGATCCTGGATAAGATCCTGATCTATCTTTGCATAATCTGCTGTGCAGCCATGGTAATTCTGGTTTCTTATCAGGTTGCCTCTCGTTTTATTTTGGGTGATCCTTCAGCTATTTCAGAAGAAGCTGCACGCATTTTCTTTGTTTGGATGGGCCTTTTTGCATCTGCTTTGCTTTACGGCGAAAAGGGACATATGAATATTTCATATATTCCTGAAAAGTGCGGTTTCGTTGGCGGTCAGATCCTTTCTATTTTGAGCGAGATCTGCACATTCGGTATGGCTATGTGGGTTTTGACCTACGGCGGTTATATCGTAACCATGAATGCCATGGGTCAGGTTAATTCAGCAATGACTTGGTTGCGCGTCGGCGTCATTTATTCCGTGATCCCTATCAGCGGATGCTTCGTGCTTTTTTATGCCGTTTACAATGTGTTGAGCTCGATTCAGAAGCTCGCTCACGGCAAGCAGGATAAGGAGTAACAACAAATGCTGACCACTTCCGTAATCGTCTATCTTTTGATCATGACCCCGATCCTGCTGGTTTTGGGTGTACCTATCGGTACGTCTATTTGCTTGGGGTCTACTCTTTCCATCTTTTCAATCATGGGACCTACCGCCCCGTTGAATGCAGCCAACCGTATTTTTGCCGGTATGAACAGCTTTGCACTGTTGGCTATTCCGTTCTTCGTGCTTGCCGGTAATATCATGAATACCGGCGGTATTGCAGCTAAACTCATCAACCTTGCCAAGGTTTGCATCGGTTTTATTCCCGGTGCCCTTATGCACACTAACATTGTTGCAAACATGCTCTTTGGTGCCATTTCAGGTTCAGGTGTGGCTGCAGCTGCTGCTATCGGCTCTGTGGTTTTACCTGGTGAGGCCAAGGAAGGTTACGATACCAAATTATCTGCAGTGGTGAATATCGCTTCAGCTCCTGCCGGAATGATCATTCCTCCTTCGAATATTTTCATTATTTATTCGTTGGCATCAGGCGGAGTTTCCGTAGCAGCCCTGTTTGTTGCCGGTTATATTCCCGGCATCATGTGGGGGTTGGCTGTGATCGGCGTTGCTGCATTTTATTCATGGAAAATGGGTTATAAAACCTCGATAGTTCCCGGCTGGGGATTACGTGCCAAAATTATTTTGGAAGCCATTCCTGCCATTTTCCTTATCGTACTGATCATCGGCGGTATTATTTCAGGCTTCTTTACTCCTACCGAAGCATCCTGCGTAGCTGTGATTTATGCGGCGATTGTTTCTGCATGTTCAAGAACTCTGCCTCTGAAAAAAATCCCCGGCATGTTGCTTGACACTGCAAAAACTACCGGACTCATCGTATTCCTGATCGGCGTTTCAGCTATCCTCGGATGGGTGCTTGCTTATGCCAAGTTGCCTAATATGATTGCTCAGGCTTTGCTTAACTTCTCTGATTCTTCATCAGTGATCCTGCTTGGCATGATGGTGATCATGTTGGTCGTAGGTTGCGTGATGGATCCTGCTCCTGCAGTGTTGATCTTCACTCCTATTTTCCTGCCTGTAGCTATAAAGCTCGGTATTTCTCCTATCCATTTCGGTGTGATGATGGTGTTCAACCTTTCTTTGGGTGCTATCACTCCTCCTGTAGGACCGATTCTGTTTACAGGCTGCAGAATTGCACGTAAGTCCATCGACGAAGTATTCTTGAAGATGTTGCCTTTCTTCGGCGCATTGATCATTACTTTGATCCTGGTGACCCTGATCCCTGCTTTGTCCATGGCATTGCCTACTTGGGCAGGTCTCGTGCATTAAAAAATCTTTAGGTTGTTGATCAACCGTTCAAAAACCCGCGCATGTCGCGGGTTTTTTATCAAAAAAGCGCCGTAAAACCCAGGGCTTCAGCCCGGGGATATAAGGCGCCTAATCGGGGGTATTCTGGTTTACAATGTATTGTCTGATGATAGAGATGGGAGCTCCGCCACAGGACGCCGCGAAATAGGA
>JALEXT010000066.1 GCA_022779845.1 Succinatimonas sp. | reverse complement strand
TTAAAAGTCGACAGCATCAAAGTTTGCGCTCACGAAGGAAAATTTCAAGTAAAAGACTGATCGGGAAAAAGAGCTTTAAAACAGGTATACTCTGTCGTCGGATCGACTATGAGATCATAAGGAGAACACATGACAGACAGCTATCAAAGACCGACAAAAGACGAATCCTTTATGGAGATCGCTCAGGCTGTCTCCATGCGTTCAACCTGCCTGCGCCGCCGTTACGGAGCGGTGATCGTCTCAAAAGACGGACGCATAGTCTCAACAGGTTATAACGGAGCCCCCAGATGCCGGGCTAATTGTACCGATCTCGGTGTCTGCCTGCGTCAAAAACTCAAGATCCGCCCGGGAACTCATTATGAGCTCTGCCGCGCCGTACATGCAGAGGCTAATGCCATCATCAACGGCAATCCTTTGGATATAGTAGGTGGCACGCTTTATCTTGCCGGGACCGACGCTACAAGCGGCAAACGTGCTGCCCAAAACCGTCCCTGCGCCATGTGCGAAAGACTTATATTAAATGCGCAGATAGCAAGAGTGGTATTGAGAAATCCTGACGGATCACTAGAAAGTCTTGATCCTAAAAAATGGCTGGATGATACCCCGGAAAACATCGATCCTGACTTAATAAAAGAACTTGAAGAAGAAGCCAAGAGAGGTTAAAGATGATAGAAACCAGTGAAATCTACACCAAATTCAAAGCATTAATCTTCGATTTGGACGGAACGCTCATAAATTCCGAGCCTTACCATCTCAAAGCTTGGAACGAGCTTTTAAAAGAACTGGGCATGCCGCTTATGACCTACGAATACATCTTAAGCGTAGGCGGGATAAAATCATCTGAGATCTGCCGCATGATGTGCGAAAAAGCCGGAAGACAAGATCTCGATCCCGTAGCCACGGCTTCAAAGAAAACTGGGATCTATATTGAAAAATATCTAAATGAAGTACCGCTTTTTGACTCGATTGCAAACTTTTTAATTGAAGGACATCGTCGCGGACTTAAGATCGCAGTGGCAACCGGATCTCAGCTTAAAGAAACTCTGTCGCTTTTAAAACGTCACGGACTTTATGACATGATAGAGGCGGTGGTAAGTTCTGATCAGGTAAAACACTGCAAACCGGCCCCTGATACCTATCTTGAAGCGGCAAAACGTCTTAACGTTGCCCCGAAGGATTGTCTGGTATTTGAAGATACCAACGTCGGCTTACAAGGGATCAAAGCTGCCGGTATGACAGCTTTGCAGGTAAAAGGCGGCAAAATCATCTCTGATTTTATTCTTCCTTAAATTTTCGGCCGAAGTCGTATGCTTCGGCCTTTTCATTAGTTGCTAATCACTGAACTTAGGTTCCATCCACGCTGGTCTTTCGTTGATCTTGTCAGGATCGTAATTGCGTCTGTCATTGCAATTCATGTCCGAGATGGTGGCAAGATCTCCTTGTGACAGCTCAAAGTCGAAGAGCTTCGAGTTTTCGATGATCCTTTCCTCGCGTACCGACTTGGGGATCACCGCTACCCCGCGTTGCAGATCCCAACGCAAAATGATCTGTGAAGGAGTCTTGTGATAATACTCACACATTCCTACAAGTCTTGGATCATCGAGCAACAGTCGTCCTTCACCGCCTAACGGAGAATAAGCCTCCATCAAGATATTCTTACGACGGCACCAGGTAGTAAGTTCTTCTTCGGTATTGGTAGGATGGATCTCGGTTTGATTTACCTGAGGAACACATGCCCCTCCTGCAAGCAAATGCTCGAGGTGATGGATTTTAAAATTGGAAACACCTATGGCGCGGCACAGACCTTCTTTTTGCAATTCTTCAAGTTTCAACCAGGCATCTTCATATCCTGTAAAAGGCCAATGCAATAAGAAGAGATCTACATAATCAAGTTTTAGTCTCTTTAAAGATTCGACCAATCCACGACGCGGAGAATCATAGTCAGTCTTCCATAACTTGGTCGTCACGAAAAGCTCCTGACGATTAACCCCCGAAGCCTTTATTCCATCTCCGACACTTGCTTCATTGGAATAGGCCCTGGCAGTATCTATCATGCGGTAGCCGTTTAAGATTGCGCTTTTGACCGCATCGGCAGTTTCATCTCCTGCCTTGGAATGAAAGACCCCCAGACCGAAAACCGGCATTTTCACACCGTTGTTCAAAGTAAAATTGGAATTGCAGGTCAGTTCCATTGCTAACTCCTTGTATTTCTTAATACTATGCCATCAGGATCCTTTGCAAAAGGAAAAAGCCTTAATCAGTACCTCTTCTCCTTTTTCATCCCCGAGATGCTCTGAAAGATAACGGCGGTAGGCTCTGGCTCCTTTGCAGCCTGAAAAAAGATTCAGCAGATGCTGTCCCATATACCTGAATCTGCCCCCGTGCTCTTCATAGGACTTAATCAGTTCTACGGC
>JALEXT010000050.1 GCA_022779845.1 Succinatimonas sp. | reverse complement strand
TGACGCTTTCAAAGCATTTTTTAAATAACGTCAGCAGTACAAAACATTCATCATAAAAAAATATTGCAATACATAAGGAGTCAACATGTCGGTTTTAAATTTAAGCATTAAACCTGAATTGAAATCTAATTTACCCGTTCGCGCCATACAGTTCGGCGAAGGTAATTTTTTACGCGGTTTTTTAGATTGGATGCTTTTTAAGCTTAATGCCAACGGATTGTTCAACGGCAGAGTGCTGGCAGTACAGCCTACCCCGCGCGGACGCGTGATGCCGAAGCTTATCGCTCAGGATTTTCTTTACACTACCATTCTTCACGGCATAGCCGACGGTAAGGAAACTGAGGAGTGCGAGGTTATCAATACCATAGCCGCAGGCGTCAACCCTTACGAAGATGCTCAGTGGGCAACGCTTAAGGAATATATCTGCAAAGACAGCGTCGATTTCGTTTTTTCCAATACTACCGAAGCCGGGATAGTTTATGTTCAGGAGGATTTCATTCCGGCAAAAGCTCCTTTGTCATTCCCGGGAAAACTTGCCGTATTGCTTTACGAGCGTTTTAAAAAGAGCAAAAAGGGTATTTGTGTCATGCCCTGTGAGCTTATCGAGGATAACGGTAACAAACTTCGTGAAATAGTCTTAAAACACGCCGATGACTGGAATTTGGAGAGTGAATTTAAGGATTATATAAAGAACGATTGCCAATTCCTGAATACTTTGGTTGATCGAGTGGTTTCCGGATATCCTACGGCTCAGGCTCAGGCCTTTGAAGAAAAGTTAGGCTATGATGATGCGCTCATGACCTGCGGAGAGCTGTTCCATTTTCTGGCCATAGAAGGAGGTGAAGAAGTTAAGGAGTTATTACCTTTCCAAAAGATTGGTCTTAATGTGGTCATAGCTAAGGACATCACTCCTTATCGTCTGCGTAAGGTTCGCATTTTAAACGGTACTCATACTTCAAATGTGCCAGCGGCTTTTTTGGCAGGTCTTGATACCGTCGATCAGATGATGAGCGATGCAATCACCGGCAAATTCGTGCGCTCCGTCGTTTATGACGAAATAATTCCTGCGGTAAACCTCGATAAAAACATGTTAAGCGAGTTTGCTGACGCAGTGATGGACAGATTCTCAGATCCCAGCATGCACCATCAGCTCGCTTCCATTTTGATGAACTGTACTTCAAAAATGAATGCGCGTGTGATCCCGTCGCTTTTGGATGCCAGAGCCAAAGGAATATTGCCTAAAAAACTGTGCTTTGCCGTGGCGGCTTATATTGCGCTTTATCGCAATGCAGACGGGAAAGTGCCGGTCAAGGTTCAAAGAGGCGGCGGCAAGAGCGGAGAGTTCAATGACGATGTTTATGCCGTGCAGTCTTTATCCAAGGCCTGGAGCTTCTATCAGAAAAACGAAGCATCGGCTTTGCTTACCGTAAAGTCGGTATTGTCTGATGTCAAACTTTGGGGACGTGATCTTTCAGCTGATGTGGATGTAACTGCGTTTACCGCCAAGCTTTTGCATGCGATCATCTCAGACGGGGTGCTTGCCACTATGCGCGATCTTATGGAGAATGTGTGATGCAGGCGGTGGTAATTCACGAAGGCGACAGCGTGGCTGTCGCCTTGGAAGATTTAAAGGCAAACAGCGTGGTTGAAACAGCTTGCGGCAAGATCACGCTTTTGGATGATATAAGCCGCGGTCACAAGTTTGCCTTGCGGGATCTTGAAGAAGGGGAGAACGTCATCAAATACGGTTTTCCCATAGGACATGCATCCTGTCCTATAAAAAAGGGGCAGCATGTACACAGCCAAAATGTAAAAACCAATTTAAGCGGACTTAAAGATTACGAATACCACAAGAAAAGTTCGGCAGCGTTGCCCAAGGCTGAACGTACTTTTGAAGGTTTCGTAAGAGCCGACGGAAAAGTGGGAATACGCAACGAATTGTGGATCATCCCCACGGTGTTCTGCGTAAACCACGTAGCCAAAGAACTTGCAGAATACGCCCGCTCTAGGCTTAAAGATTTTCCGCATGTTGAAGATGCTCTGGCTTTGACTCATCCTTTCGGATGTTCTCAGATGGGGGAGGATCAGCGTACCACCCAGAGAGTTTTGTCCGCACTTTCCAGGCATCAGAACGCGGGTTCGGTGCTAATTCTCGGTCTTGGCTGTGAGAACAACAATCTCGGGGTGTTCAAAGAGTTTTTAGATCTTGCCGATCCCAGATTGCATTTTTTAAACAGTCAGGATGAAGAGGATGAATTTGAGGCAGGCTGTCGCATTATCGACGAAATGTTGTCTCAGGCCGAGCTTTGCAGACGCAGCACCGTTGCGCTGTCAAAACTGCGCATAGGTCTTAAGTGCGGAGGATCCGACGGCCTTTCCGGGATCACTGCCAATCCGCTCATAGGCCGAGTCAGTGACAAGGTTGTAGGAAGCGGCGGAACGTCGGTTATGACCGAGGTGCCGGAGATGTTCGGTGCTGAGCAGCTTTTAATGAACCGCGCTAAAAATGAAGAGATCTTTTCAAAGACTGTAGATCTTATCAATAATTTTAAAAATTACTTCAAATCGCACGGCGAGACCGTTTCTGAAAACCCGTCTCCTGGTAACAAAGCAGGCGGCATTACCACTCTTGAAGACAAGTCGTTAGGATGCGTACAAAAAGGCGGCAGTGCCGAAGTTTGCGGAGTATTGAGTTACGGTGAAGAGATTAAGGTATCAGGTTTGAATCTTTTGCAGGCACCGGGTAACGACGGCGTTTCCTGTACGGCGTTGGCAGCATCGGGAGTCGATCTGATTTTATTTTCAACCGGGCGGGGAACTCCTTTTGCCACGGCTGTGCCTACGGTAAAAATCTCTACCAACAGCGATCTTTATAAACGCAAGGGCGGTAATTGGATAGATTTCAACGCAGGATCAATAGTAGACGGAGAAAGCTTTGACACTCTTTCTGACAAACTTTTGGAGCATATAATCGCGGTAGCTTCGGGACAAAAAACGGTGTCGGAAAAACGAGGATTCCATGAGATCGTGATTTGGAAAGACGGAGTTACTTTATAAGCATGTTTGAAGCTTAACTTTAACTAAGACCCTGCCGATCTGGCAGGGTTTTTAATAGCCAAAATGGTGTGATTTTTTTTAGTTGTAAGAACTCTTTTGGGTCAAAACGTTAAATTTAAGTGCGTTTTAACAAAAAAACGCACTTTAAAAATGCAAAATAAGAAAGCAAAATCTTATTTTTGTCGATCTTTAAAAAATATTTTTGCTAACCTGATCACAAAATAAAAAATGTGTTATATTGATCACACTCCTTATGTTTGTTTGATTGTTCAGCCCCTGAGACGAAAATTCTTAGGGGTTTTTCTTTTTCAGATCCAGTGTTCTTCGCTTAAGCGATTAAAGCACGGATGTTCGCGCATGGAAGGGTTAGGATCGACTGCCACACCGTGTTTGGCAATCAAGAGCATGGGGACGTCGTTGACCGAATCACCGTAGGCCCAGGAATCGTCAGTGCTGAATTTGTGCTCCCGCATAAATTCTTTGATGCGTGTAACTTTGTACTGCTGATAAGGGATCACCCCGTTGCGTTCGCCGGTCAAGATGCCGTTTTTATCCTGTTCCATAGGGGATGCGATGATGTATTTGATCCCCAAAGCGTCTGCTACGTGCCGTACTAAATAGTCGTTGGTTGAGGTGACGATCACGCAGGCATTGTTGTGATCGTTATGCCATTTAACGGTTTTTAACGCACCAGATTTAAAACGCGGCGCTATGTGTTCTCTTACACATTCTTCAAGCAGTTTTTCTCTTGTTTCCTTCGGCATGCCGACCAACGGTTTGCAGGCAAATTCGGCCACGGCGTTAATATCTACTTTTCCTAGGAAAAACTGACGTCCCATTTCTTCAAGAGGTTCAAGATAACTTTCTTCAATCAGACCTTTTTGTACGTAAAAATGCAGGCTGATGTCATTGGTATCGCCGTCTACCAAAGTGCCGTCCATATCAAAAAAAGCGATCCCCATTGTTCCTCCTGAAGGTGAGCTTAAGGTAAAAAATGTATTTTTTTAGTGCAAAAACAATTAAATGCACCAATTTGTGTATTTGATTTAACAAAATTCGAATAAACTTCATTTGTCTTGTAAAAAAATGTATTTTGCAATAAAAAAAACTTCAAGATGTGAAATTGAACACATATTTTTCAGGGCCTACGCACGAAATTTTAGATAGAACTGGTGCTGGGACGCATCAGTGGTTCTTTGAAAGATTAATGTAAATTGCCTTAGACAATTGCCAACATTAAGGCTTTAAAAACTCGATTAATCAGATAGTTTGTTGATATAAGGATAAAAGAATA
>JALEXT010000015.1 GCA_022779845.1 Succinatimonas sp. | reverse complement strand
GAGTTTAATATTAACGGCGAAAAACACATAGTAAAAGCAGGTGATACCTTACACAAACTCTCAGGAGTAGTACACGGATGCGTGTGCCTTGAAAAAGGAGTTCTGATAGATGTGTTTACCCCTCAAAGAGAGGATTTTTTAAAGGAAGAGCAGCGGTCCTAGGAATTAAAACCGCTGCAACGGTGATTGTATATCACTTTACAGAGTCTGACACCAGCACTGCGGCACTGCCTGAAGGCATGAAGAGCTTACCGTCTTCTATTTTTACTCCGCCTGTTTCATAGATCACTTTTCCTGATAACGGTGCTAGCAGTGCATGCTCTGCAAGATTTGAGCAGATCACAGCTTCTTGTTGCATGTTTTTACGTTTGTAGGCGATAAAACTGTCATCAGAGCTTTCATACGGAATGAAAACACCGTAAGTAAAGAGGTCGGCATAGGCAGGATCTTTGCGCAACTGTACGAGTTTTCGATAGTTGTTAAGCGTGCTTTGAGGATCTAGCTCTTCATTTTGCACGTTGAGAGTTTTATAGTCCTGATGAATGCGGATCCAGGGGGCTGCATCGCTAAATCCTGCATTCTTTTCGTCGCTCCATAACATGGGGGTTCTGGCATTGTCGCGGCTGTTTAACGCTACGGCTTTTAAAGCTTCGTCCTTTTTAAGACCGAAATCCAAAGCTTTTTGGTATTCCTCTGTTGCAACCAGATCGCGAAATTCATCCATGGATTTAAAGGCAGTATTGGTCATGCCGATCTCCTGACCTTGATAAATAAAGGGCAGGCCGCGCATGAACATAAAAGCCGTAGCCAAAGCTTTGGCTCCTTTTGCGTTTTGCAGTGACTCCGGCAAATAGAAACTTACGGCCCTAGGTTCATCGTGATTTTCCGTTATGGGACTTGCAAATCCGGTGTTTTGGGCATCAAGTTGTCCTTTAAAGTTGCTGTCGCGGTAAAGTTTTACCGATGCTTTAGGATAGCTGTAATACCCTGGTTCTTTTTCAAAAACCTCTCGCACGGTGAAGTCAAATACTGATGAGAAGATCCCGTCTTGTCCGTAGATCTCAGGCAGGATCTGCTCGTTTAGTCCGAATGCCTCACCTACAGTCAATGCATCGTGCGGTTTTATGCAACGATCGCGAAATTCTTTAAGCATTGCCGGCACTTCTCCTGCATGCAGGGCCGTCATCACCTTGGCATCAGCCATGCCGTCGCCTACCAGATCAGGGGGACGTCCCGGGAAGGTGGTATCTTTGGCGATGTTCATGATGGCGTCGATGCGAAAACCGTCTACGCCTTTATCCAGCCAAAAATTGACCATGGAGTAAATCCGCTCTCTTAAATCGGGGTTATACCAGTTGAGATCCGGTTGTTCCTTGGCAAAGTAATGCAGGTAATAATAATCCTCGTGATCTGGAACTTTTTCCCAGACGCTTCCACCAAAATAAGAGCGCAGATTGTCAGGAGGAGTGCCGTTTTGGCCTTTTTTAAAGTAAAAATACTTAGCCTCAGGACCTTCTGGATCTTTTAAGGCTTTTTTAAACAGAGCATGCTCTGATGAGCAGTGGTTTATCACGAGATCCATGATGAGGTGCATGCCGCGGGCCTTTATACCTGCCAACAACTCGTCAAAATCTTCCATGGTGCCGAATTCAGGATTGATTTTACGGTAGTCTGAGATGTCGTAGCCGTTGTCAACCATGGGGGAGGCGTAGACAGGACTTAACCAGATTATGTCGACGCCGAGAGCTTTTAAATAGTCTAGTTTTGAAATGATCCCTTTTAAGTCGCCTATACCGTCGCCGTTTGAGTCTTTAAAAGACCGAGGATAAATCTGATAGGCGACTTTGCCGTGCCACCATTGTTTTTTCTGCAAGGGACGCAAGGCCTTGGTCACGCTTTCTGAGCTTAGCACCGTTTCGGTAAGTTTTATCTCCAAAGGAGTTTGCGTCGCAGCCAGTGCGGCATTGTGGCAAAGAGCAGCGGTTAAAGCTGCGGTCAGAACGCTGGTTTTGCGCATGATGGTTCTCCTTAAGAAAAACAAAGTCTTGTCCAAAGTATAGTGTATTTAACTTTTTAATTTTCAATCTTTAATCCGATCCGTGACGGATTTTTGAAAATCATTCTGACCCTTGATAAGTAGAACACCGCCGCCACGGTAAGTCCGCAGATAAATCCTATCCAGATCCCGCTTGCCTGCATTTTCCTAGTAAAGAGCCCCCACGAGAGCGCATAACCTAAGGGCAGAGCCACCACCCAATAGGCCAAAAGCGTGCCGTACATGATCACGCGGGTATCTTTAAAGCCTCTTAAGATCCCGATGGAAGCCATTTGAAAGCAGTCAGGGAGCATGTAAACGCAACAAAAGAGCAACAAAAACGAAGCGTAATGGATAACTTCCTGATCATCAGAATAACAGGATACGAAAAATGTTCTGCCAAAAAACAGTACGGTGAAAAACAATATCACGCATAAGGCAGTTAAAAGGTAACCGCTTTGCATGACCACTTTGGCATCGTTAAGTCTTTTGGCTCCCACACAATGTCCTGTGCGTATGGTCAACGCCGCGGCCAAAGACAACGGCACCATGAAGAAAAGTCCTGAGATATTAAGGGAAATTGAGTGCGCAGCCACTACGGTTGCGCCGAAAGGACTTAAGATCATAGCTCCTAAGGAAAAACAGGAAACCTCAAGTGCCAGACTAAGACATATGGGAACGGCAACTTTCAGATAGGAGCGTACTGCAGGTGCGGTGATCCCGAAACTTTTTACGAAAAGTCGGCTCTTTGCATATACGGAGGATCTGTTTACGTACAGACAAAAAAGCAGAGCGGTTATGGTAAAGGTTGCAAAGGTAGCCGCTCCGCATCCTGCGCCTCCCATAGCAGGCATTCCCAGCTTGCCGAAGATAAAGATATAGTTAAGCGGAATGTTGACGGCAAGCATGATCAGTCCGAACATCAAGGTAGGTCTGGTATGTCCAAGACCTTCGGCATAAGAACGCACCACGTTATAAAGAGCAACTCCCGGCATGGAAGCGGCACACCAAAATACGTAACGCGAGGCTACATCCATCATGGCAGGATCCGAAGGAAGCAAAAACAGGATCTGTCTTAGCAATAAAAGCAGCAGGATAAAAAGCAGTGAAGCGCTCATGCAGATCCACAGCGCGATCCACATACGTTTTGAAATTTTTGCTAAGGCACCAGCTCCGCGCAATTGAGAAACCATTGGCTGAATGGCCAAAGTAAGTCCTGCAAGTGAAAGTTGACAGGGATTGAACAAGGCCGCTCCTACGGCAACTCCAGAAAGCTCGATAGTGCCGGCAGCTCCTGCCATGACGGTATCGGTGACGCTTACTGCGCATTGGGCCAGCTGCCCTATGATGATCGGCCAAAAAAGTCTTAAGAGTTGCAGGATCTCTTGTGAGCGCTTTCTTTCGTAAGTCAAAATCTTATGTTCCATAATGGTGAATCTTAAAAAATCTTTAATTTTTCAATAAATAAAATCATATCTGCCGCTTTTTTTAATTTTGTTTTTGTCAGCTTTTTAATTTTAAACGCCGTTAAATGCACTTGAATAGTGAAAATACCGCACCAAATATAGGCAAATTACCTCTTTATGCATCACTTTGAGTTGTTTTTTGCTTTGTTGTTGCACCGTTTTAGTTGGAGTTTTATCGTTTAACTGCAGTATCGATTAGCCTTTGTAACAAGGAGTTTCTTATGAAATTTTTAAAATCCGCCGCACTGCTTGGCGCGCTAGCTGCAGCGCCTGCCGTGTTTGCCGATGAAGCCGCTCCGGTACTCGATACCGCAGACAACGGTTTCATTCTTCTTTCAGCCATGCTGGTACTGTTCATGTCAGTTCCTGCTATAGGTTTGTTCTACGGCGGCATGGCTCGTTCAAAGAACGTACTTTCCGTACTTGAGCAGTGCTTGGTGGTCTTTTGTTTGGCCATCATGCTTTGGTTCATCATCGGCTACAGTTTTGCTTTCGGTCCCACCGACGGTTTCTTAGGTGATTTCTTCGGCGGCTTCGGTAACCTCTTCTTGTCAAGCGTCAACGCCGAGAGCCTTTCAGGAACCCTTTCTGAGTACACCTGGGTTATCTTCCAGGGAGCATTCTGTGCCATTTCAGCATGCCTGATCGTTGGTTCAACGGTTGAGCGTGTGAAATTCCCGGGACTCATTTTAGCAGTAGGCCTGTGGATTGTATTCTCTTATGCTCCTTTATGCCATCAGGTATGGGGCGGCGGCTTCATCGACAGCGTCTTCCACGCTTATGATTTTGCCGGCGGTACCGTGGTTCACATCAATGCAGGTATCTGCGGTATCGTAGGTGCGCTCATGATCGGCAAACGTCACGATCTCGGCCGTTCCAACATGGCTCCTCACAATGTCTCCTACACTTATATCGGTTCGGCTTTGCTGTGGATCGGTTGGTTAGGTTTCAACGCAGGCTCTGAGCTTTCTGCCGACGGCATCTCCGCTCTTGCCTTCATCAACACCGTGATTTGCCCGGCTGCCGCTGCTCTTGCTTGGATGTGCGGTGAATGGATAATGTTCAGAAAGCCTTCTACTTTGGGCACTTCATCAGGTGTAGTTGCCGGTTTGGTTGCCATTACTCCTGCCTGCGCTTTCGTAGGTCCCGTAGGTGCCATGATCATCGGCTTTATAGCAGGCTTCGTAGGTCTTTGGGGGGTTCACGGTTTCAAGAAGATCACCAAGATCGACGATTCGCTTGACGTATTCGGTGTCCACGGCCTCTGCGGTATCACCGGTGCTCTTTTAACCGGCATCTTCTGTGCCCCTTCTTTAGGCGGTCAGGGCTTCAAAGAAGGCTGGGATTCAATCGCCGGTCAGTTCTACGGTCAGTTCATGTCGGTGGTAGTAACCGTGATCTGGTCTTTGGTAGTCTCCGTGATTGCCTTTAAGGTTGCCGATATTCTGGTTGGTATCAGAGTCACTCCTGAGGAAGAGTCCGAAGGTCTCGATCTTGCCTCCCACGGCGAGCGTGGTTACAACCTGTAATAAGTTGCTAATAAAAATACGGAGTAGACAAAATGAAAAGGATCACAGCAATTATCAAACCCTTCAAATTGGACGATGTGCGCGAAGCTTTGGCTGATATCGGGGTATCAGGCATGACGGTGTCGGATGTTAAAGGTTTCGGACGTCAGAAGGGACATACCGAACTTTACCGCGGTGCCGAGTATGTGGTGGATTTTCTGCCTAAATGCAAACTTGAAATCGTAGTAAAGGATGCGGAAGTTGAAAAGAGCGTAAAGGCCATCATCGGTGCAGCGCATACCGGGAAGATTGGTGACGGTAAGATCTTCATCTCCGATGTAGAGCGCATTGTGCGCATACGTACCGGAGAGGAAAACGAAGAAGCCGTTTAACCGGTTAACTCTTTGATCATTAAAAAGGGAGAGCTCAGGCTCTCCCTTTTAGTATGCGCTTAATATGCATTAACTATAGTGGGAAAAAACACAAGTTTACCTGCTGCTTTAGGTGGTGATCTATTTGTCCTTTGCCTCGTTTTTAACTTCGTTATGAGATTAAAATTGCTAGAGCAATTAAAATAGTTGTGAGTAGATGATGGACTGGAATAGTATCTTGGCTCTTTTTTTCGGCGTAATTGGATGTTTCATTGTTGTTCCTTACTATCTAAGTAGGATGTAACAATATCCTGATCCGGTCTTTGACTGTGTAGAGCGGGCTTTAGCAACTCTACACGATTGTTATGTGATTAAATTTTGCCGTTTTTTCTTTGCGGATCCGGCAAAAATCCTGCAAATATACCCAAAAGCGGCAGTAATGAGCTTACGTAAAACACGAAGATGATGCCGGTTTTGTCTGCCATCCATCCAAAAAATGCACTGCCCAGCCCGCCTAGACCGAACATGAGACCGTAAAAGAACCCGGCGATCATACCGACATGATTTGGAAGAATGTCAGTTGCGTAAACGAGAATGGAGGCAAAGGCTGAGGCAATGATGAAACCTGATATTGAAGCGCAGATCACCGTTCCTGCTAGATCAAGATGAGGCATGGCCGCGGCAAAAGGCGCAGCTCCGAAAATAGAAAGCCAGATCACATACTTGCGTCCTATACGATCACCTAAAAATCCGCCTATGAGCGTTCCTAAAGCGGTACATCCTAAGAAAACAAACAAGCAGATCTGGGAAAAACGTACTGATTGTGAAAATTTTTCCATTAAAAAGAAGGTGTAATAATTGGTGATGCAGGCTGTATAGAAGTGTTTTGAGAAAACCAAAAACACCAGCAATGCCAACACCGCCGTTTTAGCCCGTTTTGAAAGATCACATTCAGTTACATTACGTGTTTTTTGGTAAGAAAGTGTGGCTTTCAAACTTGCAGCATACCAGGAGCCGGCTTTTAGCAGTAGTATTGAGGCAATCACCGCAGCCATACTGAAAACGGAAATGGCGCTTTGTCCGAACGGAAGTACGATTAAAGCCGCAAGTAACGGGCCCAGAGCCGTACCGCTGCTGCCGCCTACTTGAAAAATTGACTGAGCAAAGCTTTTTCTGCCGCCTGAAGCCGTTTGCACTACTCTTGAAGCCGTGGGATGGAAGATCGATGAGCCAAGCCCGATTAAACTTACGGCAAGCAGAATGAGTTCATATTGTTGGGAAAAGGCCAGCATTAGTACCCCGGTGAAGGAGAAAAGCATTCCGACGCTTAAAGAATAAGGGCGGGGCTTTTTGTCGGCAAAATACCCGGTGAGCGGTTGCAGAATGGATGAGGTGCATTGGTATACCAAAGTGATCATGCCGATTTGGGTAAAAGAAAGTCCTAGGGAGTCTTTAATCAGCGGGTATATCGAAGGCACCACCGATTGCAGCATGTCGTTTAAAAAATGTGAAAAACTGATGATCACAATCACTGAAAATACGGTGCCTTGAAGTTTGGTTGAGGTACTCAATTTGTTTCCTTTTTTGGAAATACGTGGGATTTAGATCTGGAACTGGTAATTTTAAAGCAAAATCTGAAGAGTTTTATGTATGCTGACATTACTGCTTTGATAAGAAAACGTTCTGAAAAACTCAGGAAAGGGGCGGTTCTGTACCTCATCAGAGGCAGACCACGGCAATGATCAACCAAAGAAGAGGTATTAGAGCTAATTAAAGTTTAACAAAGGAGACTTCTTATGAAAGTCATAATGTTAATCTTGTTGGTTCTTATACTTATATGGTTGCATATCCAGTGTACTAAGAATCAACAAAGCTCGGGCGTGAGCCTCTGCTCACCCCCAAATAATTCCTGCCTTATTTTTCAAGTTTTAAACATCGAGTTCATCATCTAGCGGGTCTTTAACAGACTATCCTGATTTCAAGCCATTTATTGCCACTGTTTACCGGCAATTCATCCCCGTTTGTTGAGACTTAGGATGAGATGAATTGCTGGGTAAGTTTAAAGCTCAGGTTTTAAAGGCTCGGTTGCAAAAATTAAGCTTTTTCTTTGAGAAGGTGAAAGCTTATTTGATTGAAATAAAGCTGTTTTCAAAGCCGCAGGCAGGTAGCCTTGAAAATTGGTTAAGAGAAATTGCGGCAACCAGTCAAGCGAGCTACTGACAGGAACCGTATAAGATTTCCAGACGCTTTCATCTTTTTTAAGACCGCATTGAGCTTCAAGTCCGTCAAGTGCGTTTTGGAAGGAACCTATTTCATCCACAAGTCCGATTTTCTTTGCATCCTGTGCGGTAAAGACGCGGCCCTCGGCAAAGTTTTCTTTGTCAGAGGCTTTAAGCCCTCTGGATTTTTCAACTAAAGACAGGAAACGATCGTAGGTATTGCTGATTTGCAATGAAATAAGTTCTGAAGTCTCCTTGGGCAAAGGCTTTGCCAAAGCGCTTTGAGCAAAAGGACTGGTGTTTACTCCGTCTTGGGTTACCCCGTATTCGTTAAGCAGGCGATCGGCCCCGACGGTGGCGGCAAATACGCCTATGGAGCCCGTGAGTGCCGAAGGAGACGCGTATATCTTGTCGGCAGCCGTGGCGATCCAATAAGCTCCCGAAGCCGTCATATCTGCCATGTAGACGGCAGTTTTGAGTCCCTTTTGCTTGAGTTTCATGAAAGCACGGCGTATTTCTTCAGATGCCATCACCTCTCCGCCGCCTGAATCTAAGTAGAAGAGCACGCCCTTGTTGTGCTTATCTTCGGTGATGTTATCAAGCAAAGCGAGGATATTGTCAGGACTGAAAGAGCGGCGATTTTCGGTAAAAGATGAGATCTCTCCTATTCCGTAGATCACGGCTATCTGTGCTTTGGGCTGGTTTACCGCCTTTTTTTTCTTTTGAAGTTCTGAATATGCATCAAGATCGATGGTTTTGGGAACGGAAGGATCTTTTGCATCAGGATAAATGGCGGCAAAGCGTGCCACCAGATCGTCGCCGGTCATAAGAGTGTCGCACAGTCCGCGACTTAAAGCAGTGTAAGCAAAATCGCCGTGTTCTTGGCGTAACAACTTTAAATATTCTTCGGCATTTGGCAATAAATCACCTTTGAGCATGGGGCGGCCTGCTTTGACGAGATTTTGTGCCTGATCCCATAAGGAATTTGCAAGATGAGCATATTCTGCTTTAACTTCAGGCGACATATCGTTACGCAGCAAAGGTTCTACTGCCGATTTATGCGTACCGGCTCTGAATACATAGGGAGTAAGCTTAAAGCGCTCCAAAGCCTTGCCGAAGTAAAGTGAATTCATGGAAATTCCGTGCAGATCCACTTCACCCATAGGATCGAGCACGATTTCTCCTGCGTGAGAGGCCGCAAGATATGCTGCCTGAGAGAAATAATCAGAGAAAAAAATCAGATCTTTTTTGCCGCCACTTTTTTCTTTGAAGTCGTCACAGGCCTTGGTAAGGCGGTATACGGCCTGCATGGATTGTATCTGCAAATTGCTAAGATCGGCTACAACCGTTTTTATTTCAGGATCTTCTGAGGCCTGATCAAGAACTCTCACCAGTTTTTGCAAAGAGATGCGCTTTACGGAATTGAGGCTGCCTGAAAGCTGAGAATACAGTTTTGAGATCTGATCATCTGCCATGGGCATGTCATCGAGCATGCCGTCTAAGTTAAGCCACAATACGGGAGCACTTTCGATTTTTGCAGGATCCTGATCTTGTCCCATGGCCAAAGATGAGATTTTCTCCTCGGCAGTATCGGCCAAAAGCCATGCAAGTCCCAAAACCAGCGCTATGGTCAGAAATAAAAGATTTGCTACAAGATTACGTATAAAAGTGATGATCCCGCCTGCTGCACACAAGCCGTGCCAGATGCAACGTGCAAAAGAATGCTCTTTTTTTGGAGCAGACGGCGTGTTTTGATTCAGATCAAAAACCTCTTGGTTTCGGCGATTGAACATTGAGTATACCTGCTGTAAAGATCAAGAAAATTTGATCTTATTTTATTGATTTTTTAATATGTTTATTTGTTTTTAGTGCCGTCTATGATCTTCATCATGGAGCCTACCATTCCCGAAACATCGCTTAAGTTACCGGGAACTATAAGAGTGTTGTTGGTTTTGGCAAGATTTGAAAAAGCGTCTATATAACGTTCGGCAACTTTGAGGTTGACCGCGGTAATACCGCCTTCGCTTTGAGAAGCCTCGGCAATCTTTGCAATGGCTTCTGCCGTAGCTTTGGCAATGGTCAAAGTAGCCTGAGCACGGCCTTCGGCTACATTGATCTCCGATTGTTTTTCACCTTCTGATTTGGCAATGGCCGCTTCACGGGCACCGTTGGCCAAATTGATCTGTTCTTGCTTTTTACCCTCTGATTCGGCGATTACGGCTCGTTTTTGTCTTTCGGCAGTGATCTGCTGTTGCATGGCCTGCAGGATCACGGCAGGAGGGGTGAGATCTTTTATTTCATAGCGCAGAACTTTTACTCCCCAGTTCAAGGCGGCTTCATCGATGGCGGCAACTACCTGATTATTGATCACGTCGCGCTCTTCAAAAGTTTTGTCAAGTTCCATGCGGCCTATGACCGAACGTAACGTAGTCTGAGCCAACTGGGTGATGGCTACAAGGTAATTAGAAGTGCCGTAAGAGGCCCTTTCAGGATCGGTTACCTGAAAAAAGAGAACTCCGTCGACAGACAGTTGGGTGTTGTCGCGAGTAATGCAGATCTGGCTCGGGGTATCGAGAGGAACTTCTTTTAAAGAGTGCTTATAAGCGACGCGATCGATAAAAGGGATGATGAAGTTCAGCCCGGGATTTAGTACTTTGTTGAATTTTCCGAAGCGCTCTATTACCCAAGCATGCTGTTGAGGTATGACTTTTATCGATTTTACGGCAAAGATCACGGCTACGGCTAAAATAAATACTGCGGCGGCAAAGCCCTCTGAAAGAAAAGGCATAGATGTAAAGCTCCTGATTTCTTTGAATTTTTTAATGTGTCAGTTCAATATTTTCTTGAAATGATTCTGTTGTAAAACAGTGATGTAATTGCGTAACAAAACTATATTTTTCTCTTGGTCATATTAAATTTTAGGATCATGATTTCTTGGGATCACTGCCTTTGGTTTTGGGAATTAAAACTAATGAAGTTCCGTCAACGGAAGCTATTTTCCAGATCCCGGAACTGAGTTCTCCTTCCTCCGCTCTGGCGTTCCAGGTGGTTCCGCGGTAATTTACTCTGGCAATGCCGTTTTCACATTTACCTACTACCACTTCTTTGCCTATGTCAGGATGCAGCGTGTTATCGTTATTACCGTCATCCTTTGGATGTTTCTTTTTCCAAAAAAATACTCCCAGTGCGGCAACAACGGTTACAAATGATGCGCAACTGATGTGCACGGATATGGTTCCGCCAGCCAAAGAGAGCAGTGCGGCTACCAAAGATCCTGCAGCAAAAGTCAAAAGATACACGGTTGACAAGATCATTTCCAAGCCGAGGATCACGCAAAAAACTATAAACCAGACTAGAGTTTCCGACATCAAGAACCTCTTTTTTTATTTTTGGCCAGGTTGCCTAAAATTCCTATCGAAACAATGAAAACTACAGCAATGATAAATACTAAAAACATGGGATCAAAATCAAAGCTTAAGCTTGATTGAGACGGCACGGAAGCTATGAAGCAGAAAACGGCAAAAACAAAAAAAATGCCTAAAATACTGCTTTGAGCTTTTGACTTTTTTGCTTTTGATCCTGAAAATTCATGTTCCGTTGCCTGACGAAGTTTTTGATTTTCATCCTGCTCATGACTGCGGATCTTGGCAAAACGTTGTTCATCCTCGTGCAATAGTCTTGCGGTAATTTCACTGTCGGAACCGCTACCGTGATCGAGAGTTGCATAACTTTCAGGAGCCGAACTTGAATGCTTTTGATGTTCTTTTAAGGAAACTAAAGCCTCTTCCCTGATTTTCTGAAGGGCAATGCGATCGAGCTTATTTATAAGTGCGGCATAGTCGCCGTTGTGCACCTGATACATGAGATCTCCTGTTTACCTGCTGATCATAGCAGAGAAAAAATTGTGAATAAGATGCAAAACTCATGATTGAGAAAAAAAGACGTTTTGGAAAGGTAAAAACGATCAAAAAATTAGTGAAAGTAAGTTATGGACAATGTCTTATGTAAGACAAGGTGAAAAGAAAA
>JALEXT010000008.1 GCA_022779845.1 Succinatimonas sp. | reverse complement strand
CAGGAGTCTGAGAGATCCCGGCACTGTCAAGACGAAAGCCGCAACCGTCAGATGAGGCTGCAGAAAACAAGATCCCGATTTGATCCTGCGGAAGAGGATTACCGCGGTGAAATTGCCAGTCATCAGGTATTTCCATGCTATCGCCTTTGTACATGTGCACGTCCCTTGCAAAACTTTGCAAAGTAAAAAAAACGGAAATTACCCATAAGGACTTTAAAAGTACGCTCATGTTTACAACCTCACTATTCACGCTCCACAAAATGATAGCAGTTGCCCGATAAAAAAAATCCTGCCTTAGGCAGGATCTTCACTAAATCAAAACTTTTTACCGCTTAAACCTTAGCACGTGCCTTTTTCACCGCTTTGACTATAAAGGGGCTGAACCACAGTAAGACGGTAATTAACCCCAAGGTAGCGGAAATAGGACGGCTGAAGAATGAAAGCGGATCCCATTCTGACTTGATCATAGACTGCATGAAAGTATTTTCAAGCATATGTCCCAACACCAAACCCAAAATTGCAGGAGCAACCGGTATGTTATTGGAGATCATGACATAGGCGGCAATACCAAATCCCAGCATGCAGGTAATGTCGAAATTGTCATTGTTAATGGCATAGGCACCCACCATGCAGAAGCCCAAAATAATAGGGTTTAAAAGCTTGGGAGGAACTTTCATGATTTTTGTAGCAAGTCTTATCGCAATATATCCCAAAGGCAATAACAGGATATTAGCCAAAATGAACACCACATAAATGGCATACAGGAAATCTCCGTGCTCGGCAAAAAGCGAAGGTCCGGGTTCCAAGCCTTTCATGAAGAGCACCCCGATGATGATGGCAGTAAGCGAATCTCCAGGAATACCGAACACCAAAGCAGGAATGAACGCTCCTGATATGGCTGCGTTATTGGCGGTGGTGGAATTGGCAATAGCTTCAACGCTGCCTTTACCGTATTCATCAGGATTTTTAGAAAAACGTTTACCCACGCCGTAGCAAATCCAAGCAGCAATATCGCCGCCAGCACCGGGCAAAATTCCGATGATCGTACCGATCAGCTGAGATCTTAAGATTTGGAATTTTACCTTACGAACGAGAGTGCCTATACCTTTGAAGACGTCGGTGGTGAATTTGATGATTTCAGTATTGTGCATCTCCTTTTTGGAAACATTTGACAATACTTCTGCCAAACCGAACATACCGATCATCGCCGGGATAAACGAAAAACCTTCCAAAAGACTTAAATTACCGAAGGTAAAGCGAGGAAATCCCAAGGTAATGTCAGAACCTACGCAGGTTAGCAACAGGCCGATCATAAGCGAGATCACGCCGCGCAAAGGAGAACCGCCCGAGATCAAAACCGCGCAAGATAAACCTAAAACAGCAAGCCAAAAGAACTCATAAGATGAAAATTGCAATGCAACTTCTGCAAGAGCCGGCGCTGCACACAAAAGTACTATAGATCCGAACAAACCGCCCAGGCATGATAGTACCAAATCAACTCCCAATACCATGGAAGCCTTGCCTTTTTTTGCCAGCGCAAACGAATCATTGCAATAAGCGGCAGATGAAGGAGTACCGGGTATATGTAACAAAGTACCCGGGAGATCACCTGAGAATATTGCCATGGCCGACATAGTAATGATTGAAGCTACGGCAGGTACCGGCTCCATATAAAAGGTGATGGGAACTAACAAAGCTACGGCCATGGTAGCTGTAAGTCCTGGCATGGCACCTATGAAAAGGCCGTACAACCCAGAGCAGATCACCACCAGCAGTACATAGGGATCCATGACCAAAGCGATGCCCTGAGTCAGGAGGTCAAATGAAAACATGTCAAGGCTCCTTTAAAAATATAACAACCCTTCGGGCAACGGAACCAGAAGTCCTTTGGAAAAAATAAGGTAAATAACCAAGGTAGCGACGGGAGCCGTGATCAGGACCACCCAAGGCTTGTTTCGTAACATCGCAAGCATGACGGCGATCACTATGAACATGGATATTAAGAAGCCCAGATACTCCGATGCCTCGATGTAAAACACGATGAGTGCAATCACCACGAGTATGTTTACTGCACCGAAAGAAGAAAGCTCTTTATTAAGTACGAAAAGCTTTTCTCCTTTGAGATGACGCAAACCTTTTAACGACATAACAATGCCGCATACGAAAGTAATGATGGCTAAAGCACAGGGATATAACCATGCTCCCGGTTTGCCGTCATTTTGATCCGGGAAATCTTTGGCGACGACAAAAATAGCCACCGCAATGATCGCAATGATCAATCCCAGCAAAAAATCATGTATTTTCATAATAATAAATCAGCGTGCTGTGAAAACAATTAGGCCGTCTCCAAAAGACGGCCTTTATTTAACAGAACTTATTTAGCCAATCCCAAAGCTTTCAGCGTAGCGCCGAGATCGGTATCGGATTTTTCCATATATTTGGCAAAATCCTCACCTTCCAAGACTTTAATGCCGAAGCCGCGATCAGCCATGAACTTCTTGTAGGAAGGATCTTCGATGGCTTTCTTGATGGCATTAAGCAGGATCTCACGACGTTCTGCAGGGACTCCCTTAGGCAAACCCAAACCGCGCCATGTACCTACCTGAATGTCTGAGCCCAATTCTTTAGCAGTAGGGATATCCGGGAACTTAGGATCACGCTGATCAGACATCACGGCCAAACCTATGGCTTTGCCGGTCTTATACATAGTTGCCGACTCTGCAACGGAAGTAAAGCAGGAATCGATGCCGCCTGCTGCCATTTCCTTATAAGCTTCGGCAGATCCTGAAGTAGGAATATAGGTAATGGCATCCACAGGCAAACCTACGGCCTGCAACCACAAGCCCATAGCCACGTGCCAAATTCCGCCTACGGAAGTAGCACCGCCGCGAACCTTACCAGGGTTATCTTTTAAGTATTTGATAAATTCGTCGTAAGTCTTGTAGGGAGCCGTAGCACTGATGGTAACCGTAGCAGGATCCTCATTCATAAGGAGCAGAGGATCAAAATCCTTATAGGAAACGGTGACTTCAGGGGTGATCCAGTGATCCATGGCCAATTCTGCGGTCAACTGACCGAAGGTGTAGCCGTCAGCCTTGGAACGGGCCAGTGCGGACCAACCCACGGCGCCGCCGCCGCCGGTCTTGTTCACCACTTTGATGGGCTGCCCGAGATCCTTTTCCATCAGACCTGCAATGAAACGCACCTGAGCATCGGATCCGCCGCCGGCGCCCCAGGAACAGATGAGGGTCAAAGCATGGGTAGGATATTTGTCGGCAGCCTGTGCCGGTGCAAGCGAGGCAACGGTCAGCACTGCAGCAGCGGCAGCTGCCATCAACGTCTTCTTCATGGGATTACTCCTGTATGTTGTAATTTAATCTGGCGCCCGACTTTTATTTTTTTTGTATCGTCGTTTCAGTTGTCTTAGCAACCCTTTGCGCTGAGTTGTATGTTACCTGCGACCATTTGAAATTTTTGCTGGGTGGATAACGTTTTGAGGAAATTATGCGTTTCTTTATCAATAATTTGATCAAGAGCACACAAATAACGGAATACGCAAACGTATGTAATTGCGTAACATTTACCTCATTTTGTAAAGTGTGCACGAAATGCACGCATATTTTTTAAAGAAAAATAAAAGCCGCAAGGACTTACCCCCGCGGCTTTGAAATTTATACCTGTTTTAACTGGTTTTTATTTTTGTTCAGCTTTACTCTTTTTTGTCATTGGCACTGTCTTCTGCCGACAGTCTCATAAGCTTGTTCTTGTGCTCATTTACAAGAGCCTGCATCATGATGAAGCCGCATAACAAAATACCAACCACAATCTTGGTCCACCAGGCAGAAAGAGTGCCTTGGAAGGATATGATGGTAAGAATGGTTCCCTGAATCATCACACCTACCAAACATCCGGGGATAAAGGCAACACCGCCCATAAGCTGAGTACCGCCTATGACCGAGGATGCTATGGCATCCATCTCCATACCCAAGGCATGCTGGGTATATCCAGAAAGCATAATAAGCGAGTAGGCTATTCCGCCCAATGCCGAGCAAAAACCGGAGATCATGTAGACCTTGATGCGGATTGAATCTACTTTCAACCCCATAAGCCGTGCTGACTGCTCGTTACCGCCTGCAGCATACACACCGCGTCCAAATGAGGTGAATTTCAGCACTATGGTTGCCACGATCACTACGATCAAAGCCACAATGGCACCCAACGAAAGGAAACAATCACCTATGGGCAGTGACCAAAACGCCAGTTCACCGTACAACTCATTGTCGATGGGCACGGAATCGCGGGACAAAATAGCCGTAAGACCACGGCAGAGGAACATGGTTCCCAAAGTCACGATAAAAGGCTGCAACTTGAAGAAAGTGATGAGGAAGCCGTTTAAAGCTCCTACTGCAAGTCCTATTACCAACACTATGGCCATGCACACGAACGGGCTTAAGCTGGTATCGCGCATGAGTACGGCCAAGGTCATGCAACAAAGCGCGACGACCGCGCCTACGGACAAATCGATGCCGCCGAAGCCTGAAATGATTGTAAAAGTGATGCCCACGCAAATGATGATCACCGGTGCATTGTCGATGAACAGATT
>JALEXT010000001.1 GCA_022779845.1 Succinatimonas sp. | reverse complement strand
GAAACTCTTTTAAAAAAGAAGTTCCTTTGCCGGCTGCATTTTTTAAGACTTGTTCAGAGATTTTCATCTTTAAAATTTTCCTTTAAAACGAGTTCTTGCTGTCTGTACGTCTATACGGGCACAAGAAGCGTCGTATAGTCCTTGTAAAAAAGAGATCTGTTTTTGTGCTTCCTGTTCCGTACCAACATTTACATACCAATTTTTTTCGTTGCTGTCGAAACGGTAGCCGTGTTCTTTTAAACGATCTTTGACATCGAACGGACTGCCTACTGCAGTTACTCTGTAGTTCTTTTTAAGTGCGTTTTCTATAAGCATGGAAAAAGCCTGCGGTTCTATGTGCATGAGCCATATAGTAGCCAGACAATCCACATAAGCTCGATGAGCGTCATAAAACCACCCTCTGCTCATATTGAGGTATTCGAGTTTTGTTCCTGAACTTCCCAATACATCCCAGTTGATGCCTTTATAAGAGCATGCCCAGGAAAACTCGCTCAACGACGGAAAACGTTTGTCAAAAAAAGGCCGGTCAAAGGCCGCATTGTGCGCAACGATTATGGGGCGGCCTGACAGCATGGATGCAACCTTTGATTCATCCAAATGATGACCTGCTACCATTTCATCGGTGATATGCGTGAGCTCTTGAATTTCAAGCGGTATTTTGCGTTCCGGATCTTCGAATTCATCATAATAGTCGTCTATTGATAACAGGATCTTTCGATCAAAAGAATAAGTGGTGCGCACCATACCCAGTTCGATAATACGATCGTATCCTGCTTTTATACCGGTTGTTTCTGTATCCAGAAAGATTGCATGGTGAATTTTTTCACCTTCAACAGGAGCATTTAACTGAATGGGAAATTTGCTTTCAAGTCCCGGTATGGTCAGAGGAATGCGTTCTAGCAATCTGAAATCACCGGGACGTTGTCTTATATCGTCAATTCTTTCTAACGGAAATCTGTCCTGTGCCATGCTTCACTCCTTACCAAAGCTTTGATTTTCGTTTTCAAGCTCAATCCCCGCTGCCTCAAGCGTCAGCAAACTGCCGGTCAGCACTTTTACGTCTTTAAAGCCGCAACCTTTTAAGATCCTGGCGCATACATAAGCAGTCTGACCGACAAGACAACTTATGATCACCGTTTTATCTTCAGGGATCTTGTCAAGTTCATCCCTTATTTTTGTAGCGGGAATATTAATAAAGTCCTGCGGATGACCTTTTGCAAAAGCAGTTGACGGTCTTACGTCGATTTTAAATGCGTCTTTATATTCGGGCAACTGCTCAGGTCCTATGACATCAAGCAAACCGCTCACTACGTTTTCCGCAACGGCGCCTATCAAACAGGCAGGATCTCTTACCGCAGAAAAAGGCGGAGCATATGCTTGAGAACGTTGAGATAAATCATATACATTGCCGTGCATCCCTATGAGAGTTGAAACTGCTTCTATAAGCTTATCAACTCCGTGAGCATCACCTGAGGCCTGTATTCCGTATATTTTTCCGCTCTTTTTAGAAAAACAAAGCTTTGCATGTATTCTGGAAGCTTCGGGATAGAACGATGCGTGATTGAAACTGTGGGTACAGACGTAAATAGCATTCGGATCTGCTTTTAGGCTTTGTTCGTAATTTAATCCGCAGGATCCCAATGCGGTATCGAAGATCTTGACGATAAAAGTTCCGCAATCAGGTTTACAAGGCAATAAATTGGAATTAGTAAGTTTTGAGCATAAGGCTCGTACTTGCTTTGAAATAGGCGTTGCCAGTCCGCTTGGTCTTAATTGGCCGTTTATCGCATCACGTACTAAAGCTGCATCCCCTGCAATAAAAATATCCTGATCACTGCTTTGCATGTACTCATCGGTAATGAGATACCCTCTTGCATTGGCCTTGATCCCTGCTGCAACAGCAAACTCGGTATTGGGTACAGTTCCTGCGCCCCAAATCATAAAATCGGCTTTTTCGCAGCTTCCGTCATCAAACGTTACTTTCAAACCGTCCGTTTCTTCTTCAACATTCGTTACTTTACAATTGCATTTAACTTGTACGGCATGATCCAGCAAAGCCTTTAATGCATAGTGTGAAATTTCGGGATCCATTTTCGGCAACACCGTCGGCGCGGCTTCGCACAGCAAAACTTTTAGTCCTTGACTGCGCAAAGCTTCGGTGCATTCAAGTCCTATCGGACCTGCTCCGACGATTACAGCTCTTCTTGCCCCGCTGTCTACATAAGATTTGACGATATCGGCATCGGGTACGGTTTTTAAAGCCATAACCCTTTTGCAGGCAAATTTTTCAGGAATATCGCATCTTGAGCCGGTAGCGATGACCAGTTTGTCATATTTTATCTGCTTTTCTGTACCGTCCTGTCCTCTTACCAAAACCTTGTGTGCATCGGTATCTATTGATAAGGCTTCGGTATTGAGCAAAAGTTTTAATCGATAAAGTGTTTCAAGATATTCTGCAGATACGGCAAATAAAGAATCGCGGGATGACAGTTCTCCTCCCACAAAAAAAGGTAGGGCACAGTTGGCAAATGAAGGATATGCTCCCTTCTCTATTACCGTGATCTCGATTTTCTCGTCAAGTCTTCTTAAGCGTGCAGCCGTCGCAGCACCGGCAGCTACCCCGCCTATGATCACTACCTGCATAAAAACCTCAAAAATATATGTTTGCCCTCATTTCTACTATGCAGAGAACGGGCAAACAAAGTGCTTTGTTTATCGCTATTTTTCTGCCGAAAGTTATACAACCGGTATTAAAAAGTTTATTTAACTCATGGCAACTAAAAAAAAACGGATTAATTTAAATCTTGATGATCACTTCGTCCGAATTCAAGCGGCTTTTAGGACGTTTATCCAAAGTGTTGGAATCTTTATCTGAACGAT
>JALEXT010000195.1 GCA_022779845.1 Succinatimonas sp. | reverse complement strand
CCAGCCTCCTATCAAACCGTGTTACACTATATAAGATACAGTATATCAGACCACTATTAAAAAGTAAATAAAAAGTGGCTTAAATTGACCACTTCTTATTCAAGATTTAGGAAAAGTTACTTCAAAACTGCAACTCAATCTTTTTCATGTAACCATGTTTGAAACTTTCAGGATAAAAAGTCTTGATTGGAAAATTAATAAAATTTACTGATCGATGACGGTCTAACCAATTTTATATTTTACTTTTTACACAATTTTTATTGTTATAAAACAATATGTTGAGTGGTAAAATACATTAGACTGCTGTCGGCATATAACTTATATATTTCGAATATCACCAGTGATGATTTGTTCACTATTGAAAGAAGTTTGAGAAGTGTTTCACGAATTTGTTAATAAATTACTTTTAATAGATGAAAACTGTTTGTTAACAGATGTATTCTATTAACGCCAGTGTTTAAAATTTCTTTTTTAGGCTGATAAATATAAGGTTTGATATACCTTCAGACGTAAAGAAATGTGTCAGACTGGCTACAGAGACGGTGAATGTCAAATACAAGTCAGATGACGAAAATTTGTGCATGTAAACTGCTCTTAAAAATTATCATCAATAACTTTCACTTCGAGGGATCGATATGAAACGAAGCTTAATGATTGCGGCTCTTGCTTCGGCAATGTCTTTCAGTATGGGAGTTGTGCAGGCCGAAGAACAGGATATTGCACAAATCAAATGCAGCGAATTTATTCAAGATAAAGATCACATGGGGATGATCCTTATGTGGCTTGACGGATATGCTTCTCAAAAAAGTGACAATACGGTGTTAAGCGACGAGTGGATGGAAAAACTGAGCCTGCATATGGCTTCTTATTGTTCGCAAAATCCGGATACACCTATTCTTGAAGCTGCTGAAGCAATGGAATAAAACAACAACGGAGTTTCTTTATGAAAAAATTTATTGTTGCTGCTACTGCCGCTCTGGTCATGACATTATCCGCCGGAGCGGTCCAGGCTGAAGATCATGATGTAGCCCAAATCAAATGCACTGAGTTTTTACAGAGCGGTTCTTTCATGCCTTCGTTGCTGATGTGGATCGACGGTTATCTTTCCGCAGCTACTGACAATACCGTGATGGACGATGCCTACATTGAAGAACTCGGAACTAAGTTAGGTTCTTTCTGCAAAGCAAATCCTGATGCCACCTTGTTGGATGCTATCAATTCCTTGGGCGAATAGAATAATTCTTTTTGAAAAAGGCCCTTACTTTTACGGTAAAGGGCTTTTTTGTTGATAAAAATCAATAAATGTTACAAAGTACGGAAGTTACTGAAGAAGATTCATTACAAGAGGGAGATCCTTGCCCGCAATGCGGTCAGCCGTTGGTATTGAGGCATTCTGAACGAGGCGATTTTTTAGGGTGTTCTGATTATCCGACCTGCGCTTTTATGCAGCCGGTGGGACGACGTCGCAGTGTAGAGACTGTTTTACCTATGAGCGATCATTGCCCAAAATGCGGAGCTTTGGTTGCTCTAAAACGAGGACGATACGGATTATTTGTCGGTTGTACACGTTATCCTGAGTGTGATTACACGTACACAGGGCATGACAATTCCAAGATCAAATGTCCTTTATGCGGCAAAGGAGAAATGACGCAACGTTTCACCAAGACAGGGCGAATGTTCTATGCCTGTACTAACTATCCAGATTGTACTTATACGGTGCCTGGAAAACCAGTAGAGCAGGTTTGTCCTAAATGTTCTTTTCCGTTGATGTTTGTTAAAAAAAATTCAAAGGGAGAAAAGCTTGTATGCGGTAATACCATGTGCATCAGCCGAAGACCCAGACGACGCAAACGCAAAGAAATAACAGAACTTTAAGTGTAACAACAAGTTTAATGGCTAGAAGTTTGTCATACGACATTGGTTTATCACGTTGGAAAAACAGTTCTGTTGGATCTTAAAAATCGCACGAAAAGGGGAATTCATAATCAAAAATTTTAGTAAGAAAAGACCAGTGCTAAAATCTGTAAGGCAATTTTGTACACACGCTTGAGTGTATTTCTGCACGATTAAGTATAACGGAGATAGTATGTCCTCTCATTTCGTAGCCATTATTATGGGATCTGATTCTGATTTACCTCTTTTGAAAAATACTATGGATATCTTAAAAGGGTTGGGAATTAGATATGAAGCACGCGTAGCCTCTGCTCATCGTACTCCGGATGAAGTTTGTTCGTATGTTAAGGATGCGGAAAAGCGCGGATGTCAGGTTTTTATCGGTGCCGCTGGACTTGCAGCTCACCTTGCCGGAGCAATTGCGGCACGTACAACCCGTCCTGTGATAGGGATCCCATGTGACGGCGGCCCGTTGAATGGTATCGATGCCTTATATTCGACCGTCCAAATGCCAGGCGGAATTCCTGTTGCTACTGTAGCAGTCGGGAAAGCAGGTGCTAAAAACGCTGCCTATCTTGCAGCTCAGATCATGGCGTTATCTGATCCTGAACTTGATGCACGCGTTAAAGCAGATAGAGAAAATGCAGCTCAAGCGGTCAGAACTAAAGATGCGGCCTTACAGGAAAAATTGGCAGATCTTTAATGGAAAGTGAGTTAGAGTTTATCGCCAAACAAGCAGGAATAGGTCTTAATCCCGTTTTTTCTGACGATCTAGTACAAGCTGCCGAAGTGATCCGCAACGGAGGAGTGGTGGTTTGTCCTGCCGAAGGTGTGTACGGGCTAAGTTGTAATGCTTTAAATGAAGAAGCTGTAGCTCGTGTAGTGAGGATAAAAGAACGCGACAGTGCCAAAGGATTGATAACCATTGCGTCAAGTTTGCATGATCTGGAACAGGTAGCCGACTTTAAAGACATGTCTTGTAAAGGGCGGACATTGATAAACAAGCTTTGGCCGGGGCCTTATACTTTTGTCGTGCCGTGTGCAAATTCTTTTCGCGGAAGTTTGCTTACCGGAGGTCGAGGAAGTGTAGCTGTAAGAATAACTGCATTTGAAACATTGGCAAATTTGGTGCGTTTGTCAGGAGTTCCTTTGATATCTACCAGTGCTAATTTGTCAGGGGAACAAGCTGTAAGTTCTTTTGACCTTTTAAGTCCTGTGATTTTAAAACGCGTGGATTTTGTTTTGACTTTGCCTTGCGGCGGGTTGTCAGGTTCAACTTCAGTTTACGATACTCTCAGCGATGTTTTATTGAGAAAAGGGCCGCAATGGCCTGAGGATTTGTCATGACTGATCGTTATGCCGTATTCGGTAATCCCATAGCACATTCTTTATCTCCTAAGATCCATGCTTTTTTTGCCAGAGATACAGGAGAAGAGTTGTCCTATGAACCTATTTTGGTTCCTGAAGGGAGATTTGCAGATAAAGCACATGAGTTTTTTTGTGACGGTAAAGGTTGTAATGTTACGGTTCCGTGCAAACTGGATGCATATGCTTTTGCAGATGTTTTGACGCCGTATGCTGAAGCTGCCGGAGCTGTTAATACTTTGAAAAAGCTTGAAGACGGCCGTATCGAAGGAGATAACACCGATGGCAGAGGGCTTACTGCAGATTTAAAACGTCTTGGGGTAAAGCTTAAAGGATCCAAAGTTTTAGTCATGGGAGCAGGCGGTGCTGCCAGAGGCATAATAAGACCTTTACAAGATGAAAACCCAGTTTTGATAACGATTGTAAATCGTACGATTGAAAAAGCTAAAAAATTGGCTGAGCATTTCGGAGTAACGGCTTGTTCTTACGAGGAACTGTCGGCAGAGTACGATGTAATAATCAATGCAACATCTACGTCTTTAAATGGAACTTTGCCTCCGTTAACTGATGAAATTTTTAGGAAAGCATCTTTTGCTTATGATCTTATGTATAAACCGGACGGCGAAACGGTGTTCACAAAAAAAGCCTTTGAAAATGGTTGTACCGGTGTTGCTGACGGTTTTGGTATGCTGATCATGCAGGCTGCTTTGAGTTTTGAATTGTGGCGTTGTGTTAAACCAGATGTCACCAAAGCAATTAATTATTTTCGTGCATGTTAAAGATTAATTGGCAACGTGGTGCAGAAGATCCGGTATGGACCGATTTATTGAAGATCCTGCGTGGTAAATTCTCTGATTTAGGCGGGGCATTTCAATTTGAATTGAATTTCGGACAACGGGTAGAACTGAATGTTCAATCACAGTCTTTGACGTTAAAAAAAGCTTTTTTTCTTGATTTTGCCGCAGACAAACTTATCTGGAGGATCAGCCACAGCGGCAGGCACAGTGAAGCTGTGGCTCGTGCGGTGCTGGGAAAAGAGCATCATCCTGTTGTATTTGATGCCACTGCAGGTTTAGGCAGAGATGCTTTCATTTTACAGTGTTGCGGTGCAATGGTAACGATGTTTGAACGCAGTCCTGTTATTTGGGCTTTGCTGTTTGATGCGTTGCAAAGAGCATCAAAAGATGAAAAATTTATAAGCAGTCTTCCGAACGGTTTGCCAAAACTGGCTCCTTTTGGTTCACTTATAGATCATGCGGAAATGGGACGCCCTGATGTCGTGTATTACGATCCTATGTTTCCGCAAAGACAAAAAAGTGCTTTGGTAAAACAGGAGATGCGCATTTTACATGCAGTAGTGGGAGGTGACGAAGATGCAGATCTCATGCTTCCATTGCTTCTTAAACGTGCTGCCAAAAGAGTAGTGGTTAAAAGACCGGCAGGCAGTGCTCCTCTGGCTGTAAATTTACTTAGACCGTCTGGGGCAACTGATGGAAAGGCTTGCAGGTTTGATATTTATTTTTCTGAGAGTGGTCAAAATTAACAGGTAATTATTCCTCCTCCGTAGATTCAGAAGGAGGAAAAGAGCGTGGGTTATGCTCAGAATTGCAAAAAGCGAATCAATCTACGCTTAATGCTGTTGAGATAAGGGATGATCAAACCCCGCTTTTATGAAATCGCTCATTACCTGTTCGTTGCTTTTTAGATAATTAGCAAGTCTCTGAACATCACCTTTTTTCTCAGCATCTTTTAATATAACTAAATAATAGTCAAGCTCTGGGTAAAGCTCCTTAGGAGTTTGCCAGAATGATCCCCGCATATGACCGGTTTGGTCCAATATGAGAGGGCGGGTTAGAAATCCGGCTTGTACATTGCCGCTTTCTACTAGTGATAGAACTTGATATTCATGTTCGGTACGGTAAATCCTGCCTTTTAAGTAATCTGTTGGAAAGTTTTTTCTGGAAACTATTTTCGACGTTGCATAACCTACAGGAGTCAGTTTTGCGTTGGGAAGCGCAAGGGATTTTAATTTTTTGTTGGCCACTGCACTTGCTTTATTGTCTAACAGATTCGGATCTGCAGACCAAAGGATCAGAGGTGCCCGTACCAGTACCGACATAGAAGAAGCAGAGGCTTTCCCTGCACGTACCAACAGTACCGGTAGTTTTTCATCTGCACTTATTACGAGTTCACAATGATTGTTATCCTCTGCCAGAAGTGCCTCTAAATCTTCTCCAGCAGCGTATTTACTTGTGATCTCTGTAGGCGAATGTTCTTTGATAGCTTCAAGTGCTGAATATGTTTGGGTAGATGCGCATACGGTAACGGCAGAGCATGTTTCTTGTGGAAAAATACTTAATAAAAAAGCAGTGCCTATTACGTTTAGAATTTCAGATGTTTTTCGCATTGTAGGATCCTGTCGGTTATTTCTTCCGCTTTTACAGCTTTTCTTAGTCTGTCACTAAAACCTTTTGTGTTGAGAATTAAGGATAATTGCCCGAGAAGACTGATATAAGTATCAGGATCATCAGGTGAGACTATCATGAAGATAAGATCGCATTTACGTCCGTCTGCAGCGTTGAAATCAAGGGGACTGTCCAAAGTGGCTATGGCTATGGCCGGTCTTGAAGAAAAAGATCCCGTTGCATGCGGGATGGCAATACCTTCGGCAATTCCTGCCGGAGATTTTTCATTTTTTTCTTTGAGTGCTTGTAAAAATTCTTCGGCTGAATCGATAGCTCGGATTTGTACTAGTATTGAAGTTAGCACGCGTATTGCTTGCTGCGGATTTGATACATGTAATCTACAGATCACCGCTTGTTCGTTTATGGCATAACGCAGAGGATGACTGCTGTAACCTGCACTGATATTCTTCCCTTCCCGATCATCTTCCAAATATTTAAGTACGTTCTCAAAAAATCTGCCGTGCAGTTTGTAATTCAAAAGGTAAGTTATTGTCATCAAAATTACAGTTGTTACTGCAGCAAAAACGGTAAAACGAAATGTAGGTAATAATAAATTCCCGTTGTTACCTAAGTGGTATACAAATGTTCCGAAACGATTGCTGAGTGCAAATACAGTTAAAGCCAGCGGCAGGGCTAAACGACGTGCAGCTGTTTGTAGACAAAAAGCTACACAAGGTACTCTTTTGCGTAATTTGAATTCTCCGTAATCAATACAATCGGCTGTCATTACTGTAGTTGAAGCCATTGACCAGCCGATCCCCAAATTGGCAAGAGCAAAAGCCAGGATCACGCCTCCTGTATTGTCCTGAGAGCCCGGATTGAAGAAAATAAGTAAAGCATAACCAGTTCCCATAATGAATGCAGATGTAAGGAAAATTCCGCGTCTTGAAAAGACCTTACACATTTTGGGAAATGAAATGTAAGCTGTTATTTGGGAAAAAATTGCGGGAAGCGCAAAAACGATTAACAATTCTTCAGTACTCTCAAGAAAAAGAATTGCCGAGGTTACGGCAACTACGGAAAGCATGACAGACAACTGCTGAAATAACATTACTGTAGCTGTGGTGATTAACTGATCGTTGCCGATTAACGATTTGAAAAAATCGGAGAAGGATAACAACCCCTGAGCAGGTATATCTTTAAATCTTCCAAATAACATCAGCGACGTTGCAAATAAAATTGCCGCGGTAACAGATGCTCCTGAACGCAATAAATGCAGATCAGATAATGTTTCTGAAAAGAAAAAATAAATCAAGCATATGCTGATTAAAGAACCGGAGCACAATACTCCCAAAGCTCTGGCTCTTGAAGAAATCAATTCACGCCGGCTGTTTTTATAGCTGAAAGATGCTGTTAAAGACCAAAAAGCAGTTTCAGAGCATACGAAAGCCACTGACCATAGTACGGATATGATAATTGCATAAGGAAAAGTGTTGTTGTAAGAAGAGGTAGGCGCTGCAAACATGATCAGCATGCAGGAGCTGGTTGCCAAAGAGCCGCCCAACATCCAAGACAGGCAGCCTTTTTTTACTATGAGTTGACTGTCTATCAACCAGCCTGTAAAGAAAGCAGATACAGTTCCGGTGAATCCGACAATTAGCAATTGTGTTCGAATTTCTTCTGCAGACAGCCGCAGAACAAAAACTAGGTAAATTACAAAAAAGATCGTTACAAATGCCGAAGCGCAATAACGACCAGCCGCGGCAA
Source organism: Succinatimonas sp. (assembly GCA_022779845.1). Lineage (GTDB taxonomy): Bacteria > Pseudomonadota > Gammaproteobacteria > Enterobacterales > Succinivibrionaceae > Succinivibrio. Next base: position 13,993 of record JALEXT010000195.1, on the reverse strand, counting down.
CTATAAAGGTCGCCTCGGCGGAAGCCAAATTTTGTAGGCGTTTCATTACAAAAGATGCTTTATTCCACTGTTACTGATTTAGCTAAATTGCGCGGTTGATCCACGTCCGTGCCGTTTATTAAAGCGCAGTAATAAGCAAGAAGTTGTAATGGTAAGGTAAAGAGAATCGGGTGCAAAACCGGATTTGATGCAGGCAATGCGATTATTTCCGTCTGACTGTCACTCTTTAAATTAGTTTTACCTTGAGAGAAAACAAAAAGTTTTCCCCCTCTGGCTCTGACTTCCTCGATATTTGATTCAAGTTTGCCTAAAAGTTCATTATCGGGAGCTACCACCACAACAGGCATATTCTCGTCTATCAGCGCAATGGGACCGTGCTTCAATTCACCGGCAGCATATCCTTCAGCATGGATATAACTGATTTCTTTAAGTTTCAGCGCGCCTTCCAATGCAATCGGATACATTATTCCGCGTCCTAGAAACAGGCAGTGATGTTTACCCGCAAAACGTTCAGCAAGCAGAGCAATACGGTGATCACATTCGAGAACTTCCGAGGCTGCATTAGGTAATTCTGAAATGGCATTACAAATTTCGTTGCATTGTGTGTCGTTTATTTTTTTCTGAACAGTTCCTAAGTAGGTACTCAGTAATAAAAGACACAGCAATTGTGTGGTGAAAGCTTTTGTGGAAGCCACGCCGATTTCTGCTCCTGCTCTGGTAAGCATGGCGTAGTCGCTTTCTCGAACTAATGAAGAAGCCGCAACGTTGCATATGCACAGCGAAGCTTCATATCCTTGATTTTGGGCAAGTCGCAAAGAGGCGAGAGTATCTGCAGTTTCGCCTGATTGGGAAATGGTTATGAACAGTGAATGAGGTTTGACCACCGCTTTACGGTAACGGTATTCAGAAGCTATTTCTACTGAAGATGAAATTCCGGCCAATTCTTCAAACCAGTATTTGCCTACAAGACCAGCATGGTATGAAGTTCCGCAGGCGACAATTTTTATATTTTCGATGTTTTTAAGAAAATCGGCAGTAAAACCGCGAACAGAGGAAAGATCCACTGTTCCGTCGCATATTCTGCCCAAGGATGTGTGTTCGAGAGCCTGAGGTTGCTCGAAGATTTCCTTTTGCATGAAGTGACGGTATTTACCTTTGGATATAGATTCTGCATCTAAATCCGATTCGCATATTTCAGTCTTTCTTTCGTTAAGATTCAGATCGAATACTTTTACTGAGGATACGGTAATTTCTGCAATAGAGCCTTCTTCAGGATATATAAAACGGTGGGTTACCGGCAAAAGAGCCAAAACATCTGAAGCAACAAAATTTTCTTCTATGCCAAGGCCTATGACAAAAGGGGAACCTTGTCTTGCGCATAGCAGTGTTTCTGGATTTTTGCGATCCACAAGAGCAATTGCGTAAGATCCTTTGACATTACGTAATGCTTTGGCAAATGCAGTTTTGAGCGGCAAACCTTTTTTGACAGCAAGGAAGTGGATTTCCGCAAGAAGCACTTCGGTATCTGTTTGTGATTTAAATTCATATCCTTCGGCGATAAGCGCATTTTTTAATTCGGCAAAATTTTCGATAATGCCGTTATGAACCAAAGCCAAATCGCCTATTATGTGAGGATGTGCATTGGTGACTGACGGTTCACCGTGAGTAGCCCAACGAGTGTGTGCAATGCCAGTAGTTCCGGGACACCCCTGTTTCTGAACCATGGCTTTGAGAGCCGTAACCTTTTCTACGGTTTTAAGACAGGTGAATTCATGCTGATTTACAGTACACAGACCGCAGCTGTCGTAACCGCGGTATTCAAGTCTTGAGAGTCCCTCAAGCAAAATAGGGGCTACCTGACGCTGTGCTACAGCTGCGACAATTCCGCACATAATGACTCCTTTAAAAAAACAACTCTCTGTTATACCACAAAAATTACTTGTCTTTTCTGGGTCTTTGATAGCCTTTTAGACAAAGACCATTTATACGGGAAATAACAAGATCATTTTCTGTTGCCTTTATTCTGGATGTATAAGTGGTGCCCGCTGCTATGGTAACGCCTGTCGGAACATTTACCGGTGCAACCAATTGGGTGTCTGAGCCTATAAATACATCATCACCTATTATTGTGCGATGTTTGTTTGCACCGTCATAATTGCAAGTGATGGTACCGGCGCCCACATTTACTCCTGCTCCGAGTTGAGCATCTCCTAAATAAGAAAGGTGTCCTGCTTTAGTGCCTTTTCCAATGACAGATTTCTTAACTTCCACGAAATCACCGACGTGCACTTCATCTTCAAGTACATTTCCCGGTCTTAATCTGGCAAAAGGTCCGATGGTTGTGCGTTTCTTCATTAAGGATGACTCCATGACGGTATAAGGAGAAATTACCGAGTCATCTCCTATTTTGCAATCTTTAATCACACAACCTGCCTCTATACGTACACGATCTCCTAATTCTACTTCGCCTTCAAATACGCAGTTAACGTCAATATAGCAGTCTTTACCGCATGTAAGCCTGCCGCGGATATCGATACGGGAAGGATCAGCCAAGGTTACGCCGTATTCACGCATCAATTGCTCTGCTTGCATATGCTGATAAGTACGTTCTGCAAATGCCAGTTGTGATTTGGTGTTTACTCCTGTCAATGCGGAAAAATCAGGAGCCATGGACAGTCCGACGTCATGTCCGGATTCGACTAACATGCCGGCGAGATCTGTAAGGTAATATTCTCCCTGAGAGTTATTGTTGCGTATTTTGGGTAACCATTTTTTGAGAACGGAAGCTTTGGCACAGATAATTCCGGTATTTATCTCGTGAATGAGTTTTGTTTGTTCGGAAGCATCTCTTTCTTCAACGATGTATTCAAGTTTTCCTAGATTGTCTCGTACAATCCGTCCGTAACCGAAAGGATTGTCTGCGTAAGCGCTTAATACGCACAGATCGTGTTTTTGTGATTCGATAATAAAGTCGCCCAAAACCTGAGCGGGAGTCAACGGAGTATCGCCGTACAGAACTAATACCAAAGAATCGTCTTTAATATTCGGAAGAGCACAAGAGACGGCGTGCCCAGTTCCGAGTTGTTCGGGTTGCATTACGCAGTCTATGTGTGAACGAATGGTGTCCGGAAGGGCAGTTAATGATTGTTCTATAAGTTCTGCATGATGTCCTACCACTACATGGATATGCGCAGGATCGAGTAATGATGCGGTTTTAATTACCATCTCCAGCATGGGGCGACCTGCTATCGGGTGTAAAACTTTTGGCAAATCGGAGAGCATGCGTTTGCCTTTACCTGCAGCCAGGATCACGATTTCAAGCGACATTACAATTTCCTCTTTATTTTTCTTGCGTTCACGCAGGAGACGATTATTACGAGAATACCTGCAATTATGAAAGGCATACTGAGGTATTGGCCTACTGTGAATATGGAATCAGTTGAATAATCTGCTTGCTCCTCTTTGACTGTTTCAATGAAAAAACGGGAGAGAAACACCAAGGTGATGAACATACCGAAAATTAGTCCGCGCGGCCTTGACCTGACGACGCGGTAGATTAGTGAAAGCAGTATGAAAATTACAAAATAAGATAAGGCTTCATATAACTGAGCCGGATGTCTCGGAAAGTTTTCACCCAAAGCCGTAAAAATTACACCGTAATTACCGTGTGTCGGAATTCCGACGATTTCTGAATTGAAGAAGTTGCCTATGCGGATCAAAGTACAGACTAAAGCAGTCGGGATACTCAGCATATCGGAAATTTCAAAGAAAGCGTATTTGTATTTGCGGCAGAAATACCAGATAGCCAGCAGGACCCCTAGCGTTCCTCCGTGACTGGCAAGCCCGCCGTTCCATACTTTTAACATCTCGATTGGATGAGATAAATAATAATCAGGAGCATATATGAGACAGTGACCTAAACGGGCACCGATAACTGTGGCAATGAACAGCAATACGAACAGACGATCCAAATCTTCTGACTTGTAATGTTTGGCTTTGAATAATAACTGCATAATGCAGTAGCCTATGATAAAACCGCCGGAAAACAGCAGACCGTACCATTTGACTGACACAGGACCCAAAGAGAAACATACAGGATCAAGCGAAGAAACGAACAACATAATCCCAAACTCTCCAAAAAGAGAAATCGTAATACAAACTAAAGATACGGGATAAAGTAAAATAACAACCTTGTATTTTAGCCGATTTTTGGTAAGGATTTCTTAGGAGAACTTAGTGGCATCGGTAGAACATTTCTTCTTAGGATGCGGAATAACCGTGTTTAGTCTGGGGCTGATCGCATGCCTTGTCCCGGGGAGTTTTAAACGCGGAGTAATAGCAATGCTGACAGGTGATGCTTGTTTTTTGTTGGCGATTTTGTATCCGCGTTATTTTTCGCAATTTTCCGTATTTGCACAAAACTGGTTTAATTATTCACTACTCGGAGTAGCTGTTGGTGGCGGAGCCGGATGTCTGTGGCTGCTGCCGGGAGCATCTCGTCGATTTTGGCAAAAACGCGGTAAAAAAAATTTGCCGAACAATTCTGTCTTACAAACAGCAGTTACCCAATTTTCCAATGAACATGCTCCGGCAACGTTATTTGCTTCTGTTAAAAAAGAAGAAAAATCAACAGAAAAAGATAGTGTCAGCAGCACGCTTTTTTCAGGAATGGAGAGGAAAGATCATCTATGCTGACAGCATTAGCGTCAATGGAGGATGCCTTTGCTTTAAGTTGCGAATTAGCTGAAAGTTGGCATGAATCGGCCGCTTCTTTTGGGAATGTGCGCAGAGGGAGTTTTTTAGCCGGAAGAGCATTGGTGCAACATTTGATAAGAGTTGCTGAACCGGATTTTGTTCTGCCGGCAATTGATTTTGATAACAGAGGAAAACCTTTTTTTTCGCAACGAGTAGGTTGGTATTTTAATATCAGCCATAGTCAGGGAATGATTGCAGTAAGTGTCGGAAAGCAGGAGCAGGGGCTGGATCTGGAAGTTGTAAAGAAGCGTCCGATGTTAGAATTGCTTAAACGCAGGATTTTGTCAGAAGCTGAACTTTCCTTTTTAAAGAAACAAACTTCTGAGAGTGCTGATAATCTTTTTTTTATGCTTTGGACACTTAGAGAATGTCTGCTTAAGCTGTCGGGCAGAGGGTTGGGCGGTCTTGAACAGGTGCAATGTGATCTTAATGCTATGACTGCCTGGTGTCCTGATATTAATGCAGGATTTGTAAAAAGCAGACTAATATCGGAAGGTGAAGTAGGGGAAAAAGGTAGAAAGTATTGGTTTAGCAGTTTTGTTCCTTTATATGAACAAGAGAGCTTGTTTATTTTAAAAAACGGCAGGTTAATGTCTGGCGACAATATCCTGCCTGAATTTTGTTTTAAAGTGCAAAATTGATTAAACACTGTAACCTACTTTTACACTGTCTTGTCCGGACAATTCACGGATCCCGTCTATAAGGTCATCAGAAGGAATAAATACATAGTTACCCATAAGATCCAATTTTTTATCTCCTATGGTTAACTTAAGCGAGCATCCTTCGCCTACCTCTTGAGGATTTTCGGCGTTGCGTTTGCGTATGGCAAGTTCTTCTCTGCTTATGCGGTTATTTGCCAATATGTTTTCAATTTTTTCTGCGTTGTCTGTAAAAATCTTTTCTGAAAAACAAAGAGTTAGGGATTTTGCATTGCGTATGCGCAGATCCTCTAGGGAAGACAGATCCTGTACACGAGATTTGAGCAGACCGTCTTCTCCTTCTGAAAGTAAGGCAGATACAACCAAAATCAAAGGTGCATTTTGTCCTTCAGCATCCTGCTTGATGCCGCGCCCTCGTTTTGCTTTGTTGTGTTTTTCCCGTTCTGCAATTATGTCTTCAAAACGTTTTGCAAAGCGGGAAAACAGGGCTATTTCAAAAGTAGAAGTACTGTCATCCAAAGTAATAACATAAAACTTTGAACCGTCTCCTTTTTTGGAGAGTTTGCTTACGATTGAAGTAACGACTCCTGCAAAGACCACGTGACGCGGGTGGGCCGGTGTTCCAGGTTGCATATTTTTGAACGTAAGTCCGCCGCAATAATGTACCAGTTCTGAACGGTACGCATTAATCGGATGTCCGGATAAATACAGCCCCAAAAGATTTTTTTCGTAAAAAAGTCTGGTTTTATCACTCCAGTCACGAACGTTTGCATAATGAGGAGATGCGTTCTCTACTGAAGACGAGAAAAGATCGAATTGTCCTGAGGCCTGATCGTTTTCTTTTTGGATTGCATATTGCATTGCAGTCGGAATACTGGCCATCATGATGCCGCGCCCCGGACCTATGCTGTCCAAAGCACCGGCTTTGATCAATGCTTCAAGCATGCCTTTGGTTATAAATTCTTTACCTACGCGTGAAACGAAATCAAAAAGATCGTGATAAGGACCGTGTTGGGCTCGCTCTTGAGCTAGACGGTTTACCAGAGGTTCTCCTATACCTTTGATTGCGGCGAAACCGTAAATAATATCTCCCTGTTCATCCACACCGAAGGCGTATTTGCCTTTATTTACATCAGGCGGGATAACTTTTACTCCTAAACGATCTGCTTCTGAGATATATGCTATGAGTTTTTCGGTTTTGAGACAGTCAGAAGTCATCATGGAAGCTAAAAACTCTGCAGGGTAGTGTACTTTCAACCACAATGTCCACCAAGCAACAATGGCATATGCCGCAGAGTGAGATTTGTTGAAACCGTATTCGGCAAATTGTTGTACCTGATTGAAAATTTTCATGGCGATGTCAACGTCTTTGCCTTTTTTCGCAGCACCGCGTTTGAATACGTCAACCTGAGCGTCCATTTCCGCTTTGATTTTTTTACCCATGGCACGACGCAGAATGTCAGCTCCGCCCAGTGAATAGCCTGCTAAAACCTGAGCTATCTGCATAACCTGCTCTTGGTAAACGATTACTCCGTATGTCGAATCCAAAATAGGTTTTAAGTCCATATCCTGAAAATCAGGTTGAGGATAGCATACGGGTTCACGGCCGTGTTTTCGTTCCACAAAGTGATCAACCATGCCGGATTTTAGAGGACCGGGTCGATAAAGAGCTACCAAAGCGATCATGTCATCGATGCGATCCGGTTGCATTTTTCCTATGAGTTGACGCATTCCCGTGCTTTCAAGTTGGAAGACTGCAGTTGTTTCGCATTGTTGTAGCATGCTGTAAGATTCAGGATCTTCATAAGGGATCCCTTCTATAAGTAATGGCTCCAAACCTTGACGTTTGCGTTTGACGTCGATCATGGCTTTGGCTTCGTCAATGATGGTCAGGGTGGTAAGTCCCAAAAAGTCGAATTTAACTAGTCCGGCATGTTCGACATCTTTTTTGTCGTATTGAGTGATGGGATTACGATCAGAATCTAACATTTCCGGCGCAAATTCGGTAATGCGCGTAGGAGAAATCACTACACCGGCAGCATGTTTACCTATGCTGCGGATCACACCTTCAAGTCTTCGTGAAACATTTACCAGTTCGATGTTTTCTTTGTCATCATTGAGTTTTGCCGTTTCATAAAAATCTCGGAAATCAGGTGACAGCGGTTCGCAAGGGTTGCCTTTTTTATCTATTCCCAAAGCGTCGTTGAAGGTGACTCCCGGTTTTTCTGGGATCATTTTGGTAATACGGCGGATCATTCCCAACGGCGTTCCCATGGCGCGGCCTGCACCCTGAATTGCCGCTTTGGGAGCTAAAGTACCAAAGGCTGCAATTTGCGATACTGAATCACGACCGTAGTGATCTACAACATGCTGCAATGTGAGTGCACGTTTTTTCTGACAAAAATCTATATCGAAATCCGGCATGGAAACACGTTCAGGATTCAGGAAACGTTCAAACAGCAAGTCAAAACGCATGGGATCGAAATCTGTGATCCGCAGTGCATACGCTACTAAAGATCCTCCTCCTGAGCCTCTTCCTGGACCTACCGGTACTCCGTGATCTTTGGACCATTGAATAAATTCCATAACGATGAGGAAATATCCTGGGAAGTCCATTTTGATGATTACGTTAAGTTCAGTTTCCAGTCTTTCCTCATAGGCAGCACGTTTGGCTTCGCGTTCTTTTTCGTCCGGAAATAAGAATTTCAGTCGCTTTTCAAGCCCGCGATGTGCTTCCATACGCAGGTAATCAGCAGGACTTAGTTTGCCAGTATCAAAATGCGGCAGGCGCGGAATATCCAATTGAATATCAACGTTGCAACGTTCTGCAATTGCGCGCGTGTTGGCTAAGGCTTCAGGGAGATCTGAAAAGAGTTCCCGCATTTCCGCAGGACTTCTTAAATACTGTTGATCAGAATATTCTCTGATCACATTTTGATCACCGATTTGGACGCCGTTTTGAATGCATACTCTGATTTGATGAATGTATGCATCGGTAAGACCGTCTTCTGGAGTATCTTGAGGTCCGAGCAAATAACGCGTGTCGTTTGAAGCTACAGGAGGAATATTGTGTTTTAAACACAAATCGAGAGCTAGGCATTCAAAAGCGCTTTCACCGTTTCTTCCTGTACGTGTAATTTCCAGACAAAACCTGTTTTCATAGTGTTTTTTATAAAAGGTCAGCCTCTCTTCGACACTTTCCATGTCGTCAACTTTCGCAAATGCGGCCAGATCACCGCGAAATCCGTTTAAAAGAATGAGACCTTCTGAATATTTTGCCAAATCATCTAAAGTTGCCTGAACGTCAGCTACATTAGGACTGTCGGTATCAAGCCAAGCGCGTGAGAGAATATCGTAAAGATTTTGTTTTCCGACGCGATCCATAGCTAATAAAGTAACCCAAAATGGTTTGCAATTTTCATCGTTGCGACGATCGACTACTTTTAAATCAGCTCCCATGATGGGTTTGATACCGGCGCTTTTACAGGCATTGTAAAAACGGACAAAGCCGGCAAGTGAGCACCAATCGGTAACTGCAATAGCTGGAATATGCAGTTTTGATGCTCTTTTAACTATTGGCCCTACGTTTTCCAAACCGTCATTGATGGAATAACACGAATGTACGTGCAGCGGAATGTAATCCAAATCCTGTGCGTGTGTGTCCATGGATACCTCGTTAAGAATGGAAAACATTATAAAAAGTTGAACAGGAGGAAAGAATTTTCTTTGCAAGAATTATTGAAAAAAAAGGCAGACACAATGGCCTGCCTTCTGTTAAGCAAACAATTTCGCCGTTTTAGCGCATACTCTTGTAAGCGTTGATCAGGCCGTTAGTTGAACTGTCATGAGAGGAAATCTTTTCCTCGGAAGTAAGTTCAGGAATGATCTTCATTGCCAATTGTTTTCCAAGTTCCACACCGAACTGGTCGAAAGTGTAGATATTGAGAATGGATCCTTGTACGAAGATCTTGTGTTCATACATAGCTACCAAGATGCCGAGCATACGAGGAGTGATTTCCTTGACCAGAATCGAATTGGTAGGACGGTTGCCGCGGAAGACTTTAAAAGGCACCACATCTTTGTATATCTTCTCCGGGATACCTTTTGCCTCGAATTCTGCGATCACTTCTTTTTTGGTCTTGCCAAAAGCAAGAGCTTCGGTTTGAGCAAAGAAGTTTGAAATCAATTTGGTGTGGTGATCGCCGACAGGGTTGTGAGTAATGGCCGGAACTATGAAGTCGCAAGGAACGACTTTTGTGCCCTGATGAATGAGCTGATAGAAGGCGTGCTGACCGTTGGTACCAGGTTCACCCCAAATAATCGGACCAGTTTGATAATCGGTGATTTTCTTTCCGTCGCGGTCAACTGATTTTCCGTTAGATTCCATGTTACCTTGTTGGAAATAAGCGGGGAAACGAGCCATATATTGGTCATAAGGCAAAATTGCTTCAGTTTCAAAACCGTAGAAATCGTTATACCAAATGCCTATCAAAGCCAAGAGAACGGAAATATTCTTTTCAAAAGGAGTTTTGCGGAAATATTCGTCGTATTCGTATCCGCCTTTTAAGAATTGCTCGAAATTATCGTAACCGCAGGCCAAAGCTATGGACAAACCTATAGCTGACCAGGATGAATAACGGCCACCGACCCAGTCCCAAAATTCGAACATATTTTCAGGATCTATGCCAAACTCGGTTACGGCTTTTGTGTTGGTTGAGAGAGCTACAAAGTGCTTGGCAACGGCTTTTTCATCTTTTGCACTCTTTAAGAACCAATCGCGAGCTGTGTGAGCATTGGTCATAGTTTCCAAAGTAGTGAAAGTTTTAGAAGCGATCAGGAATAATGTCGTCTCAGGATCACACTCTTTGAGGGTTTCTACAATGTGGGTCCCGTCGATATTGGAAACAAAATGAGCTTTAAGTCTGCTGTGGTAAGGAGTAAGGGCCATGGTGATCATTACAGGTCCTAAATCTGAGCCTCCTATGCCGATGTTGACGACGTCGGTGATCTCTTTGCCTGTGTATCCTTTCCATTCTCCTGAGATCACTTTGTCACAGAAAGTTTTCATTTTTTCCTGAACTTTCTTTACGTCAGGCATTACGTCTTTACCGTCGACGTAAACAGGATTTCCTGAGAAATTACGTAATGCCGTATGTAAAACGGCGCGATCTTCCGTTCTGTTAATTTTTTCACCGTTGAACATGGCTTCAATATTGTCTTTAAGCTTTGTTTCTGAAGCCAGTTCCAACAGTAAGGAAAGAGTTTCTTCGTCGATGATATTTTTGGAGAAATCGACCAGCATATCTCCGTTGGCAGCAGTAAGGTGGAATTTGTCAAAACGGGCTTTGTCATCTTTGAACAGTTCTTTTATGGTTCTGTCTTTGGTGTGCTCGTAATGTTTGGTGAGTTTTTTCCAAGCTTTGGTCTGTGTAGGGTCGATGTTGTGGAACATGCGTTTTCTCCTGAAGTCTTCTTCAATTATTGAAGCCGGTGCAAATGCACCTTTATTTAGAGATCATAATACAAGACTTGTGTTAAGTTTCAGAGACAGAGGCATGTTTTGTAATTTGAAAGGCAGTATCTTTCCTTACAATTAGGGAAACAATATTGTTTTAATTGTTAATTGCATAAAAATAAAAAGATGATTTTACCCTAAGAATTTTTCAAAAGTAGAACTACAATGAGGTTTAAAAGTGTCAGAACATTTTAAATGGCTTGTTTAAGCGTTTTCTAGTTCGCGTAAGGTAAAAATGTATATAATTATGTAGTTCTATTAAGGACTACATGATGGCATTTATCAAAGTTCAGAAATTAGTCAGAGACGGTAACAAAATTACCAGCGGCTCTGCCTCCATAGTCGATACCAGATATGTTCCCGGTGATAAATATCATGCCAAACATTCTGTTATTGAAAGATTGGGTAAGGTTCTGTATTTAAGCGATAATCGACGTGAGGGAATTTTCCTATCTCCTACCAGAGGACTAATTGCGTACAACGTTGATCAAGATCTTTTTTCAGAAGTAACAAAAGACGATCCTCGGATCAAGGACAAAATCACAAGCAAAGCTCCGTTGATCCATACAGTATTCGGAGATCTCTACCTGCTTTTAAAATTTTTGGAAAAACAGGGGTTATACCCGATATTAAGGAGTGTTTTTTCAAAAAAATCTGATTATGAACGTTTGCTGGGACATATTCTCCACGGTGTATTAAAAGACGGTAGCAAGATCCATTGTGATGATTTCCTGCGTAAATCATGTGCATCTTATCTGTTCACCGATGTCAGTATCGATTCATTCAAATCAGATGTGAAGTTTTATACCGCGATGGGATCTGATGAAGCGCGCATGAACTTCTTTCGTTCACTGGTGAAGTATATGCGTACCTTAAGTCCTAATTTCGGTAAAGGTTGTTATGTCGACTCAACACCTTTGCCCAACGACTTACGCAATAATCCGTTCAACGCCTTATGCAGCCACGGAGTAGCTGCCGTATCTGTACAGATGCGCTTGGTATTGGTGTTGGACGAAGAAAGCGGGATCCCGGTATGGTATGACATTATCCCGGGAAACGTCTTAGATCTCAGTACCACCATGAACGTCTTGAATGATGTGGCTGTTTCTTTAGGAGTGGAGATTAAAAGCTTGATCCTTGATGCCGGCTATGTCACTAAAGAACTTTTAAATGTTTTCAATTTGAATTCAGAGAAGAAACTCATTGGACGAATGCCTGCTAAAAAGGGATTTCCGCATAAACAGTTATATTGGGACTGTAAGAACCTGATGAATCGAGGAAAATACGAATTCGTTCTGAACGAGCATACGTATTTCGGTTATCAAAAAGAGATCTCGGTCTTCGGACTTCAAGAATATGCCTATATCTATGTTGACAGGGAAAATGCTCTGCGCGGATTCAGACAATACCTTGAAAACAACGAAGATGAATTTGAATCCCTCAAAGATAAAGACAAGGATTGGCTGTCGGTCAAGTACGGCTATTTTGTACTGCTTTCCAACCGCTCCCTCTCACCAAGGGATTTGCTTAGGGAGTACTTCGAACGTACTAATATCGAATATGTTTTCAAAACCGGCAAGGAGTACTTAGGACTCCTGCCCATATCCAAATGGACCGATGCCACCGTGCGGGGAAAAATCTTGCATGACATTATCGATACCATAATTGTTCTGATGTTACGCAAGCAATACGATTCGACCGGATTTTCCTTATCTGAAATTTTTGGACGCTGTCAGTCTTTGATGTGCTTTAATAACGGCGAAAGGATCTGTGTAGAATCACCGAACAAGCAAACTAAAAGATTTTATTCCTTGTTCGGTTTAGATGTCCCCGCAACTGTCAGCGTAACTGCTCTCAAGAACATGATCGGGGACATGTAGTTCTACTTTTGATTTTTTCTTAGGTTTTACTGGTAAGTTTGGGAAAGGGGATCGCTTATTCTTCTGCGAGTAAGATCCGGTTCAAAACTCGGAGCAATTCTCTTTGAAACCGACAGTACGGCTTGTATACGGGGATCCTGTTCGTTCGTTTTAAGACAACATAAAGCTACGCGGAAATCAGCCCAAGGCAGTTCTTTTAAAATAAAAACGTCGTTCCTGAAAGGGGAAATGTCATACACAAGACGAGGAACAACGGAAATGCCAAATCCCAATGCAGTCAGGCTTACTATGCCTTCATGTCCTGCTACTTCAGAATATATATGAGGTTTTATATCCTGAGAAGAAAACCATTTTTCAACCTCATATCGTAACTGACCTCCTTCAGGCATGACAAAAGGTACTTTGTTTAGATCGTACGTTGACAGATCATTACCTGCACCGTCAAATCGCGGTTTTTTGGGGGCAATTAAAATAAGAGGGAAAGTTACCAAATCTACATAGGAGATTGTGTCGGAAATTTCATTCGGTAAAGCACTGATGGCAAAATCCAACGTTTTCTCCTCTTTAAGACGGGTTATAGATTCGGCAGGATCCCCGGTCTCAATTTTTATTTCAAGATTCGGTGCGGTTAAATGAAGCTCGTTAAGCAATCTTGGAATAAACATATAGCAGGCCGTTACCGAGCAAAATATGCGTATGGTTCCGCTAACTGCATCAGGATCGGTATGTAAAGTATTTTCTAAATCTGCATATTCGCTTAACGTTTTTCTGGCAAAACGTTCGAATTTACGACCGGCTTCCGTTATGAAGATCCCTTTCTTGTCTCTTATACACAGCTTTGTTTTCAGTTCTTCCTCTAGCTTGTTTAAGGTACGGCTCAATGTGGAAGGACTGACATGACATAATGAAGCTGTTCTGGTCAGGTTTGAGGTTTCGCAAAGTCTGAGAAAAGTCGCGGCATCTTTTAGATCTAGCACTTTGGGCAGTCCTTTCTTTATAAGAAAACAATATTGATTGCGTAATCTGCAATACTTAATAAATTATATTCCACTTTCTAAAAAATCTGCTATGATGACTTCACCTTTTTTAAAGGAACAGATTTTTTGATGGTGAAACTGGAAGGGGTTAAAAATGTCCCAGAATTATTTCAATACTCTTAATCTGCGCCAAAAGTTGGCTCAGTT
>JALEXT010000182.1 GCA_022779845.1 Succinatimonas sp. | reverse complement strand
GATCTTCATCAAAGGCAGACGTCCTGCTTTATCAGACAGCGACACTCTGAACACGGTAAGCTTTTTAAACAGCCTCATTTCCTCCATCTGTTGCTCAAGATCATCTTCTTCAATGCGCAGCATGCGTTCTTTTAAAGCAGCCAAAAATTCATCCGGCGAAGGCGGGACCGAGAAATATTGCGGCATGATGAGTTCATCAAGCAAGATGGGATGAGCCGTGATGAGATCGGTGGCAAAAGCATTTTCCGAAATGATGGAAACCACGCGCTTTAAAACCTGAGCATTGTCGCGCAAAAGTTGCAGATACGGGGTTCGCAAAGCAATGGTACTTACGAGTTTTCCTAGTTTTTTAAACACCGTTGCGCAATTTTCCAACCCGCATACGGCTGCAAGCAGACGCGGCATCAGCTTTTGCAAAGTTTCGCGTCCTACCGGTCCTACCGGCATCCTAGAAAGGGTATGCTGCAGCGAGATCACTTCATCGCAAAGTTTTGATGCTTCACTCGGGTTTTGCAGTTTTTCCTCAAAAAGCGGCAGAAGATCTTCTCTCGTACAATCGGACGAGACGAGATCGGAGAAGGCTTCCGAGGCTTTTTCATCGGCACTTTCCTGAGCCTCTTCTGAGGAAACTACCTTGATGAATTCTCCGTGCACTGCCGAAGTTACGGTTTCAAGCTCGGATACGAATTTTTCCCAAGCTCCTTCTTCATTGGGATCACGGTTTAAAGCTATGAGCAGACGATCCTGATCGCGTTTTGTCGCAGGCAAAGTCTGAGTTTGTCTGTCCGACAATTCCTGCAGGCAATTTTCAATACGTCTTAAATAGCAATAACACTCGTCAAGCAGCTTACTTACTTCTTCAGGCATGAGCTTAAGATCTGACAATCTTCCCAATACGGTACGTAAATTGCGTGCACGCAATTCGGGAATGCGTCCTCCGCGCATCAACTGAAATACCTGCGCTACAAACTCTATTTCACGTATACCGCCTTTTCCCAATTTAAAGTTGCCGTTAAGCGAGCGCCTGCGTACTTCAGACTCGATAAGACGCTTTAACTTGCGCAATGATTCAACCGCCCCGTAATCAAGATAACGCCTGAATACGAAGGGTTTTAGCATGCTTATGAGTTCTTCCCCATCCTCGCCGGTATGTGCAGGACCGCCCAGCAGTCTTGCTTTTACCAAAGCATAACGCTCCCAGGTTCGTCCCTGAGTTTCGTAATAATTGGAAAGAGCTTCAAAAGAACTAACCAAGGCTCCGGCATCTCCGAAAGGCCGTAACCTTAGATCGATACGGTAACAGAATGAATCTGCGGTACGGTCAGAAAGCAGATTGGCCGTACGCTGCACTATCCTTGAAAAAAATTCTGTAAAACTTACCTGACTGCGTCCGCCTTCGGTAGTTCCTTCATGAGGAAAGCAAAAAATAAGATCGATGTCGGAGGAAAAATTAAGCTCACCGCCTCCCAATTTGCCCATACCGTAGCACAGAAGTTTTACCGGAGTTCCGTCATCTTCAAGAGCATCTCCCAAGGAGATCTTAAAAGAAGCCCTGACAAGATCCTGCGTTCTTAGGACTATTTGCTCTGCGTACGACGTCAAAGTTCTGAACACTTCGTCAAGCGGTGCCATTCCGGTGAGATCCCGCCAGGCCAGCATGGCAAGGCGCGTACGCCTTAAGATCCGAAGCTTCTTTTTAAGATCGTTTTCATGAAGATCCGCTTTTAAAAAAGTAACCACGTCTTTAGCGATGGGATCATCCGGATCTTCAGAAGGACGGACTTTTTGACTAGGAACACTACCAGGCAAAGCATACAGAGGATGATCCAACGCGCCAGCCTTTAAAAGTTTCAGACATTCGTCAGGGTATGCATACAGCGTATCGGCAATAAAATCTGACATGGCCAAAACACTTTTAAATTCCGATCGGGAGGCGAAACAAGCAAATTTCTCCTCACCAAAGCGATTTTTAAGTCTTGAAAATTCGCGATCAGCATCCGCTGCAAGCTCGGGAGTTAAAGGATAAAGATGTTTGGGATTAGGATTAATCGAGAACATGATCTCTCCGAAGGCTGTCTTTGCCGTCAAACTGTCATGTCTTGATTGTAACGCTTTAACGCTTTGTTTTTTGTGAGTTTCTGCCCGTATTAGATCAATAAACGCGGGCAGATATTAAAACTTAATCCACAAGCATGGACAACAACACGCGCAGTTTAAGCGGGATCACGAAAAGACGGTTGCGATTTTCAATACGTCTTAATTTATCCACCATTTCACTTAAGGCAAATTCATCCAAAACCAAGGCACTCTTGGAGATCTTTTTCTCAAAATTGCGGCAACTCTTCTCATAATGTTTCAAAGTTTTGATCATGACTTTCAAATCTGACTTGTAATCCACAGGTTCGCGCGCATCTTGGTAAAAAGCGGCCCTGCCCTGTTTCAACAACGTCTTTAAAGCACGGCAAAGAGTACGCAAAGTGGCATTTTGATAGGAGAAGACCAAAGGATCATGTTTTAAAAGGAAAAGACCGTAGAGATTTTCAAAAGTCCCGACCAAACTCCTGATATATGCGCCGAGATCGGTGCTTTGATTGCTAAAACGCACATTATTGCGTTCACCTTTGATCAAAACGGTGGCACGGTGCATTTTGGAAAAAGGTTCAAGCACCAAAGGCACTCCCTGCTCGGCAAAGATGGTCACCAAAGCGTTGTAAACCAACATCACCGAAGCCTCGGGAAGATCGGATCTCTTCAATTCTATTTCCAGTTCATTGATAGGATAAGCCCCGCCGTTTGCCAGTTCTATAGAGCCGTGATCATAGGCAACCTCAAACAGGCAATCCATGATCTCAAAATCAAAAGATTCGCGACGAAATTTGATGGTACAGGCTTTCTGCAGTTTGCTTTGTACCTCATCGAAATTGAAATCATCGGGAAAAACGTCCTTAGGAAAACGACTAAGTTCAGGGACCTTAAGTTTGCGCGGGATGGGGATGTTAAATTCCCGGCGGCTGTGGATCCCGCCTAAATTGCGTCCGCGCAATTTCATGGTTTGCTCGGAAAGTTCTTTTCCGTGACGTATACGCAAACCGGCTCCTATCTTAAAGAGTTCCTGATCAGGAGTGTCAAAATATACGTTTTCAAGATCATCTACCTGCGGTGAAGAAACTTTTCCTCCTGCAGCTTCAAACAATTCCATGAGATTTTCAGGACGTCCCAATACGCCGAACTTGATCTCGATTTCGCGATTTTTTCCGCCTGAAAAATCACCGTGCTTAAGATCTCCTGATTCAGGGGAATCATCAGCACTCTCTGCAGAAGGTTGATCCTTTTGGTTCATTTCCTTCATATAAACACCAAAGCTTCCATGTTTTCCCAAAAGGCTTTGCCAAAACATAGCGATCTCCTAAATTCCGGAACTCTACTTAAAAATTAATGAAGAATAAGCAAGAAACACAAGGACTTCATCAAATCATCTTGAAACG
>JALEXT010000058.1 GCA_022779845.1 Succinatimonas sp. | reverse complement strand
ATCATCTCCTGCCGGATCCCTTTGCGTAAAGGTCACGTTCTGCCCGATGGTCGTTACAAAATCTCGACCTTGCTCATAAAGCTTTGCCTGCATATCTTTACAACGCAGACTTATGCTTTGCATGGCTTCTTTTGGCAGGATCCCGCATATTACCTGTGCCCCTGATTTGATGATCCCGGCCTTTTCAAAGGCGATCTTTTCAAGAGTGTTACCGAGGATACGGGTATGATCAAAACCTATTGAAGTAATGATCGCAATCTCGGCATCCAAAACGTTGACGGCATCAAGTCTGCCGCCCAAGCCTATTTCCAACACCAAGACCTGTACTTTGGCATCTGCAAAGCATAAAAAAGCAGCTAAAGTGGTGTACTCAAAATAAGTAAGTTTTATTAAAGGTTCCTGACAGGCAGCGTCATACACCAAAGAAAAAGCCCGGCACAAAGCCTCGTCCGACGCTTCTTCTCCGTCTATACAAACCCTTTCGTTAAAACGATGCAAATGAGGGGAAGTATAAAGACCGCATTTTATCCCTGACAAGCGCAAGGAGGCTGCAATCAGCGCTGCAGTAGAGCCTTTTCCGTTGGTGCCGGCTACCTCGATCACCGAGAGCTTTTGCAAAGCTCCCAAATGCAAACGCTCAAAAACACACTTGATACGCTCAAGCCCCAACTCCATATGCTCGGGATTGAGCTCCTGACGATAGTCAAGCCAGGCTTTTAACGAGCCTGGCTTAGAAATTTTCACAGATTTATCCATCAGATACGTGTTGCCGCCTTCTTTACGGCCGATTTGCGTCCTTTATGTGCGTTCTGCTCACGCACATTTTTAATTTCTTCCACCGCCATATCCGGATCTGCAACCAACATCATCATAGAAATGAGTTTGGCGATCTCATCGCGCATGTCTTTGCGATTGACGATCATGTCGATGGCTCCTTTATCTTTTAAGAATTCTGCATGCTGGAAGCCTTCAGGCAAAGTCTCGCGCACGGTTTGCTCGATGACGCGGGGACCTGCAAAACCTATAAGCGCATTGGGTTCTGCAATATTAATGTCTCCTAGCATGGCCAAAGATGCACTCACGCCGCCCATGGTAGGATCCATCAGCACGCTTATATAAGGCAGTGATGCCTTGGAGAGGCGTGCCAAAGCTGCCGAAGTTTTGGTCATCTGCATGAGGGAAAAGAGCGATTCCTGCATGCGGGCACCGCCTGAAGTTGAAAAGCAGATAAGCGCGCGACGCTCTTTTAAACATTCGCTCACGGCTGCGGCAAAACGGGCACCGACCACGGATCCCATAGAACCGCCCATGAATTCAAATTCAAAAGCACAGGCCACTACCGGCAAGCCTTTTAAAGTGCCCTTCATCACTACCAGGGCATCTTTTTCTCCGCTTTTTTTCTGGGCTGCTTTGATCCTGTCGGTATATTTCTTTAAATCACGGAATTTTAAGATATCTTTAGGTTCAAGATTGCCGGCAATTTCGACACGACCGTCCTGATCCAAAAAAGATTCCAAACGGGCACGGGCTTTGATACGCATATGATGTCCGCATTTTGGACATACGAAAAGATTACGCTCAAGTTCGGCGCGATAGAGCACCTGCTGGCAGGACTCGCACTTGGTCCACACCCCTTCGGGGATCTCATGCTTCTCCGACTGATTATTTTTATGAAGAATGCCGCCAAAATTGTCAAACCAGCTCATAAAACGCTCCGCAAAAATACGGCTTTCGCCGCGCATTTCCGGCAGTTCCGGAAAGTGTTGCGAAAAACAATATCCGCAACCTCAAGTTGCTGATTATACCGCCAAGCTTGATTTTTGCCAAAACCGGTGACCAAAGCTCAAAACACACCTCTTTTTTTAATGTGATTTACCTGTTTTTTATATATTTTCCGTTTAATCTCAAATTATTCTCATGCTCGTTACCTTAAGTGATTTTAAGTGACCGTTTGATAACGGAGCAATTTTTACCTTCTCCTCGAAGAGGACATACACTGACAAAAGAATTAGTGCCGAGTTCATTCAACATATTGTCGCTACCGAGCTTCCGAAAAATATCATACGTTAATCGTTTTATATAAAACTGTTATGAAGCGACCGAAGTCAAGTTGTTTAAAAAAAAATCTTTTACATATTTTTCATTGTGTTACTGTTATTGAAAACAACATGTCGAAGAAGTATCGCACCTACTTTGAACGGTATTGACCACTCTGTTATACGTGGATTGGTTACCACAGGCCAATGGTTTCGCCGCGGGCCATCGCTGTCTAAGATCGAGCATCACTATTGTGTTAAACAATGTGGCATCATAGTTTTATCGCGAATTTGCCCATTACCTCAAGTGAGCGTATTACTTCTTCATCATGTTGTCTTCTTCTAACTTATTGTTTTTTTTGCTGTAATTAAACTCATTTAACTATTTGTTATACATTGTTTTTTTATATTTGTAATTTATCTGAATCAGCACCGTTATACCAGCCATTCATCATTCCACAAATAAAACAGGACATTTCTCTTGCTACGGCTGCCACTACTACATTGTGGGCTTTATGCCCGCCGAGTATATCTTCACCTCGGATCATCTTCTTATATTTACGTATGATCCTATCTCTAGCTTTGTCTGCATACGCTATAACCTCCTCCGGTGCGCCCTCTTGTCTTGCTTTAAGTGCCTTAGATTTGTACGAAGGATTACTTCTGATCGCCGCCTGAGCCACTTCTGTCGTCAGTCTGCGTAGATGATTATTTCCACTCTTGGTAAGTGCTGTTCGATGCACTTTGCTACCACTCGATTGTTCTCCTGGGACTAGCCCTAGAAATGCAGCAAAACTTTTAGCTTTAGTAAAACGAGTAAAATCTCCAATCTCACTTATAAACGATAGTGCGGTATGCTCTTTGATCCCTGGGAAACAAATGAGCTTTTTAACATTTTCCTTGTATCTTTCTGTATCACAGAGCTCATGGATCCTTGTATCGAAATTGTCTATTCGATCTTTCAAATGATCCAGTTCTTTGAGATATTCATCTAATGTTTCTCGGTTAAGCCCTTTGCCCATATCAACACTCTTAAGCCATTGTAGGTGCTTTTGAGTCCACGGCATTTTACAGGTATCGCAACGGATCCCAAGTCTTAGTAACAGCGCTAAGATCTTCTGTTTAACCCCTTTGAGCATTTGTTTGAAATCATCGCGCATGCGTATGTAATCTCTTACAGATTCATCTTCTTCATCAAGCAGGTGT
>JALEXT010000130.1 GCA_022779845.1 Succinatimonas sp. | reverse complement strand
TATCTTGCAAAATGAAGTCAATGAACTTGAGTACCTCATAAAACGCGGATCTGAGCTGGGATTTAAAATAGCCTTCAACGTTTCGCCTTTTTCAGAAGAACTGCTCGATTTGCCGCTTAAAAAATGTGCATGGCTGCTTGTAAATGAGGTCGAAGCCGCAGGAATTGCCCGTATGACTCCTGATGCTCCAGCGTCATCATTATTGCAAGGCATAAGTTCAAAGTTACCCGATTGCAATATAGTGTTAACTTTGGGAACTCGCGGATCTGTATATAAACAGGCTGACGGAAAGCTTTTTGCCTTCGGCTGCTATAAGGTAAAGGCTCTTGATACCACAGGATCCGGTGATACCTATACGGGATTTTTACTGCAGGCGCTGGCATCGGGTAAACGCGTGCCTGAGGCTATGAAACTGGCATCCTGTGCAGCGGCCATTTCGGTTACCAGAATGGGAGCGGCAAGTTCCGTGCCTGATCTTAATGAGGTCTTGTCCTCAGAGCTTTATCAAGGTGACGATCCCAAGGCGCCGTTGCTGTGATGAGTTAATGCGGGGCAAAAGCCGCCGTATTGCAGTCTTGTCAGGATCCTGATATTGCCCGCTTTAAGGCAAAGTAATATAATTTTGCATTCACATTTTAAGCGCGAGCCTAAAGCTTAGGTTCGGTGTGCCCGTAAAACGGGTTTTTTACCGAAAACTCAAGGCTCTGTCACCAAGAGGCTTTTTTATGTCAATGCGTTCTGTTTACTGCGGAGAAGTCAATCTCGGCAATAAAGACGAAAACGTCACGCTCTGCGGTTGGGTTAACCGTCGCCGCGATCTGGGCGGTCTCATCTTTGTGGATCTGCGTGATCGTTCCGGGATCGTACAAGTTGTGTTCGATCCTGACGAAAAGTCCGTGCACGAAGCGGCTTCGGCTTTGCGCAACGAATATTGCGTTCAGGTAAAAGGTCTCGTGCGCGCAAGACCTGACAGTCAGGTTAATAAAGATATGGCAACCGGTGCCATCGAGGTCTATGCCAAAGAGCTTAAGATCTTCAATAAATCGGCTGCATTGCCCATCGATTTTAATCAGGACAATAGCGAAGAGCAGCGTCTGCGTTACCGTTATCTCGATCTGCGCCGCCCTTACATGGTCAACCAGCTTTTGACCCGCTCGAAGATCACTCATTTCGTGCGCCGCTTTTTTGACGAGCACGGTTTCATCGATATCGAAACCCCTATGCTCACCAAGGCTACTCCTGAAGGTGCCCGTGATTATCTGGTGCCTTCACGCATCCATCACGGCAAGTTTTACGCTTTGCCGCAAAGCCCTCAGCTTTTTAAACAGCTTCTGATGATTTCTGGCTATGATCGTTACTATCAGATCACCAAGTGCTTCCGCGATGAAGATTTGCGTGCCGATCGCCAGCCTGAATTCACTCAAATCGACGTCGAGACTTCCTTCATGAGCTCTGATGATGTGCGAGCCATCACCGAGGAGATGATGGTGAGCCTGTTTAAGGAAGTGCGTGGCGTTGATTTGGGCAAACTTCCCGTCATGAAATGGGAAGAAGCCATGGATCGTTTCGGCTCTGACAAACCCGATCTGCGTATTCCTTATGAACTGCATCTTTTGGATGAGTGCGTTAAGGACTCGGAGTTTGCCGTATTAAGCACTCCTGCACAGGATCCCAAATGCCGCGTGATTGGTTTTGCGTTGCCTGGCGGTGCCAAACTCTCACGTCGCGAACTTGACGGTTATACCGATTACGTTAAGAAGCTCGGTGCCGGCGGACTTATTTCCATCAAGGTAAACGAGCTTGAAAAAGGTGCAGAAGGTTTGAAGTCTTCAGCAGGCAAACATTTAAAGCCTGAGGAACTGGTGGCTCTTTGCAAGGCTTGTGAGGCAAAAGACGGCGATCTCGTGTTCATAGGCTCGGGCGAGCGTATTAAGACTGCCACCTTCATGGGGGCGTTGCGTATTAAGACGGCACGTGATCACAACCTGGTTGCAGACGGTTACAAAGCTTTGTGGGTGGTGGATTTCCCTATGTTTGAAATCACCGAAGAAGCAGGTCTTACCGCCATGCACCATCCTTTTACTGCACCTAAAGGCGTAACTCCCGAGGAATTGATTGCAAATCCTATGAGCGTTTATGCCGATGCCTATGATTTGGTGATCAACGGATACGAATCAGGCGGCGGCTCTGCCCGTATCTACGACGGTAAGATGCAGGAAGCCGTGTTCAAAGTTCTCGGAATTTCCAAGGAAGAGGCTCAGGAGAAATTCGGCTTCCTTTTGGATGCGCTCTCCTTCGGTGCTCCTCCTCATGCAGGTTTGGCCTTCGGTCTTGACCGCGTGACCATGCTCATCACCGGTACCGACAATATCCGTGATGTGATCGCCTTCCCTAAGACCACTGCGGCAGCCGATCTCATGTCTGGAGCTCCCAACATAGCCTCGCAGGAGGCTCTTGACGAGCTTGCCATCAAGGTAACCGACGAAGAAGAATAAACAGATAAGCCGCAGCTTAAAGCTGCGGTGTAAGATTTTTTTAAAGAACATCAACTGTTCTTTTAAGAGGAGAATATACACATGTCAGGTCATTCCAAGTGGGCCAATATCCGTTTCCGCAAGGCTGCGCAGGATGCCAAGCGCGGCAAGGTATTCACCAAACTCATCCGTGAAATCACCACGGCTGCCAAGTTAGGCGGCGGTGACGAGGCAGCCAATCCCCGTCTGCGCTCTGCCGTGATCGCTGCTTTGGCACAGAACATGACCCGCGATACCATCAAGCGCGCCATCGAGCGCGGTGTAGGCGGCGGTGAGGGTACCGATCTTGAGACCATAACCTATGAAGGTTACGGTGTAGGCGGTATTGCCGTGATGGTCGAGTGCATGACCGACAACCACAATCGTACCGCAGCCGATGTGCGCCACGCTTTCACCAAGTTCGGCGGTAACCTCGGTACTTCAGGATCGGTAAGCTATATCTTCACCAAAAAGGGTGTGATCACTTTTGCTCCCGATGAAGACGGCAAGATGAACATCGATGAAGAAAAAGCTATGGAGATAGGTCTTGAAGCAGGTGCCGACGATGTTGTGACCAACGATGACGGCTCCATCGATGTCTTTACTTCTCCAGAGGCTTTTGCCGACGTGGTTGAGGCTTTTGACAAGGCCGGGATCAAGCCGGTGTCTGCCGAGGTATCACAGGTACCTTCTAATGAAGTTGCTTTGGATAAAGAAGCTGCAGCCAAGTTCATGAAGATGATCGATGCTCTTGAGGATCTCGACGATACTCAGGAAGTTTATCACAACGCCTCTTTGCCTGAGGATTTTGAGCCCGAGGCCTGATTTAAGCCTTAATCTTCTCCTGCCCCAAGTTTTGTCTTCGGGCAGGCAGAAGTAATTTTAAAAAAATCCAAGATCCGTTTAACTTTTTGCATTAATATGAAGGTTCGGACTTGAATTTTTTTAAAGTTAAACTATATATCAGTTTTGTAAATGATTTTTTTTGATCTATACGCAGTCAAAGCCGCGCTCACCTACAGGGATTGAATTTCATTATCCCAAAGACAGGACTTATCCGCATTTTTGCGCAAGCCTGCCGCGTTTAGATCGTTTTAATTGTCAGGATGTTTGCAAGGGGGGGCTCTCTTGGCATTCTGATTTTTTCCAGCGACGCGCGATCGGCGTCTCTGGCCCTCAAATAAGAGGATCCGGGTAGGTCACATGGACAATAATTCAGCAAGTACCGAATTCAAACAACTTATCGCCAGAGGTAAAGAGCAGGGATATCTGACCATTGATGAGATCAATGATCTTATTCCGCCCGACATTATTTCAGGCGATCAGCTCTCGGTTTTTATTCAAACCTTTGTCGATATGGGGATCAACGTCTGTGATACCCCGCCTGAGGCTGATGATCTGCTCTTAAGCGGCAATTCACAGACCGATGCCGAGGATGTCGAGGTGGTGGCAAACCAGCTCGATTCCACCGTGGATATAGGTAGAACCACAGATCCGGTGCGCATGTACATGCGTGAAATGGGTAACGTTTCTTTGTTAACCCGTAAGGACGAAATCGAGATCTCCAAGCGTATAGAACGCGGTACCAACGATACTCAAAAATGTCTCGTGGAATATCCGCCTGCCATGGAAGAGCTTTTTGAGCGTTATGAGCAATGCGGCGAAGCCGAATCTCAAGTAAAGATAGGCGACATCATTTCAGGTTTCATGGATACCGAAACCGATCTTTCGGAAAAAGACTTAAAGAAACTTGAAAGCGTAGCTGACGAAGTTGACAGCGGGGATGATGTTGAAGAAGAGCTTTTGAAGCTCGACTCTGAGGAAGATGCCGAATCAGTAAAAGAGACCAAAGTTGCTGAAAAAGCGAAAAAAGGACGCAAACCCAAAAAAGCTAAGGTCGTAAAAGAAGAGATCGAGGATGAGGATGAAGAAGAAGCCTCTCCTGAGGACGGAGTTGCCGAAAACGCCGGCCCTGATCCCGAGCTTACCCGTCGTAATTTTACCGAGTTGCGCGTAAGGTATGACAAAGTTTGTGCAGCCCGCGGCAAGAAGGGAGCTGCTGCAGAAAAGAAATATCTAGCAGAGTTGAATTCCTTGGCAGAGCTTTTCGTGACCTTCAAACTCGTTCCTCAGCAGCTTGAAAGCTTATTGCGCAAGATGCACGATAACATGGACAGAGTCAAGCGTCAGGATCGCATGATCCGCGATATCTGCGTCAACCGTTGCGGCATGAAGATAGACGAGCTTAAAGCTGTTTATACCGAATCAGGCTGTGAGGCTGACATGGCTTGGTTTGACAAGGCTTGTCGTGCCCGCAAGGCTTATGCTGCAAAACTTAAAAACTGCCGTGCGGATGTCGAGCAGGCGGTCAATGCTTTAAAAGAAATTGAGAGTGAAACAGGGATCTCCATTTCCCGTCTTCGTGAGCTTTCTCATCGCGTGATGATGGGCGATGCCATGGCTAAAAAAGCTAAAAAGGAGATGGTTGAAGCCAACCTGCGTCTGGTGATCTCCATTGCCAAGAAATACACGAACCGCGGTCTGCAATTCCTCGATCTTATTCAGGAAGGTAACATCGGTTTGATGAAGGCTGTGGATAAGTTTGAATATCGCCGCGGTTATAAGTTCTCAACTTATGCCACCTGGTGGATACGTCAGGCCATCACGCGTTCTATTGCAGATCAGGCTCGCACCATACGTATTCCCGTACATATGATCGAGACTATCAACAAGTTAAACCGTATTTCCC
>JALEXT010000122.1 GCA_022779845.1 Succinatimonas sp. | reverse complement strand
CGCGCGTAACATACTAAGGGCAGGACTTGCCCGGCTCGCCTCCCAAGTGAATCACATTGGTGGTCAGCAAGAGGAACCCGCCGAAGATCTCCCAAGAGATCGGTAGGAATCCCCTCTCTTTAGAGAGGGGAGGATGTCAATAGGAAAAATTTTTTTTAACTGAAACTTCAGATCTACAAGATGAACAGTAAATAACATTTAATCTCTTGATAGATAAGCAATAATATTGCTATCAATCAAGAATGTGCCCAAAGTAATTTGAGATGTTGATCACGATCTTTTCTTAAAGACACTGCCATGCAAGCATTGTCTTTGTATTTTCATTACATAGCTTTCAAGAAGACGCCTCAAGGCGCAAGCGGAGAAAAAATGGAAAAGATCACCTTCTTTGGAACACACTCATACGATCGCAATACGTTTGCAGAGATCAATAAGAACTACGGTTTTGAGTTGGTAAATCACCGCAGCTTTCTCGATGCCAAAAATGCAGAGATGACCATGGGAGCCAAGGCTGTATGCATTTTTGTAAATGATACGGCGGATCGTAAGGTGATTGAAATCCTTGCAAAGCAAGGAGTCAAACTCATTGCCTTGCGTTGTGCCGGATTTAATAATGTAGATCTTGCCGCAGCTAAAGATAACGGGATCAGGGTAGTACGTGTTCCTGCGTATTCACCGCATGCCATTGCCGAACATGTGGTAGCTTTGATCATGACTTTAAATCGTCGTACCAATCGCGCTTATGTCCGCACTCGTGACGGTAATTTTTCTTTAAACGGACTGATGGGTTTTGATATGTACGGAAAAACGGCCGGCGTTGTAGGAACCGGACGTATTGCCAGATGTCTTATCGGGATCCTCAAAGGTTTTGGTATGAATGTGCTGGCCTATGACATTTTCCCTGATGAAGCCTATGCAAAGCAGGCAGGGATCCGTTATGTTGAGCTTGACGAGTTGTTTTCAGAATCGGATATCATTTCGCTTAATTGTCCTTTGACTCCGCAGAATCGTCATTTGATTAACCGTGACTCAATTTCCAAGATGAAGCGCGGGGTTATGATCATCAATACAGGTCGCGGTCCTTTGATCAGCACTGAAGATCTTATTGAAGGATTGCGCTCAGGTCAGGTTGGTTATGCAGGACTTGATGTATATGAAGAGGAGCGTAACTATTTCTATCAGGATAAATCGTCCAGCGTGATCACCGATGACAATCTTGCAAGACTGCTCAGTTATTCAAACGTGATGGTTACGTCTCATCAGGCTTTCTTTACTCAAGAGGCCATGGGAAATATTGCGACTACCACGTTGGAAAATTGTAAGTCATTCTTTGAAGGCAAAGAGTTGATTAACGAAGTTAAGTAAGAAGAAGCAGTATCGTCTTCAGAGAGCCTCGCCGTGTGCGAGGCTTTGTCTTTTATCAGCGGGCCTGATAGACGCAGAATCTGGAGGTTTTCTCAAGGCATACTACGGATGAAAACTGCTCTTTTAGTTTTTCTTCGTAGCCTAAGAAGGAATTACCTACCAAAAACAGATTTCCCCCTTCGTTTAGATGTTTGGGAGCTTCCCTGATCATGTTTAATGCCATCTCGCGTTCTACGGCTGTTCCCTGATGAAAAGGCGGATTTACGGCAATCAAGTCGAATTTTCCAAGTCCCTGTAACATATCAGCACTTCTTACTTCAACTTCAAGTGAATTGAGAGTTGCATTTTTCCTGGTCAATGCTAAAGCAGAGGCACTGATATCGGTTGAAAGCACGTCTTTAAGTCCCAGGCGTTTTAGGCTAAGACCTACCACGCCGCAACCGCAGCCCAAGTCAAGTGCAGTCTTTGCCGGAGGTCTTTTCCTCGATAACGCATTGATTAACATTGAAGTTCCTTCGTCAACCCTGCCTTTTGAAAAGACGGCTTCATCTTGCATGAGTTTGACTTCAAAGCCTCCGCATTTGAAAGTAATTTCCTGCAGTTTTTGATATGTTGCCGCGTTTTGTTCAAGACTAACCCCAAAAAGGGTACATTTTCTGCGTACGGCACTTTTTTGCGGATCACCGAATTCTTTTAGCAGCGATGACGCACTTTTTCCGCCTGAATCGTTGGCTCCGGCTGTAAAAATAAAACCTCCGCGTGAAATTTTTTTAGACAGCAACCTTAAGATTTTTTGATTCTGACTCTTGCTTTTGTCAAGTATTGTCAGCAGAACATCCGACGGTTCAATGTTCGGCAGGATTTTTTCTAAAGAGCTGTAATAAACACTGAGGTGTTTATAGTTAAAACTTTGTTCGGGAGCGTCGGTGATCTGTTGTCCCATTAACGCGGCCATACGGGAAGCGCATAGATAATTGTCTACGATCACCTGAGTGCGCTTGGTTTGGGCTGCCAGTTTTAATAATTGTTCATCTACCAAAGTTCCGCAGATAATAAGTCTTTTACCCGCAAAGATTGATGACACCGGTTCAATAAGATCGTAAAGTGCCGATTGCATTATTCAGTCTCCTTACGTGCTTTCAGAACGGCGGCCAATTTGACGTAAGCCTCTACACTGAGATTTTCGGCACGATCTGTAAGTTTAATGCCCAAAGCCTCTATCTGTTCAGAAGAAAACAGTTTACTCAAAGCGTTTCTCAAAGTTTTGCGACGTGCTGAAAAAGCTGTTACGGTTACCGTATTTAGGAAAGGGGCAAGGGCACGCTGTTCGTCATCAAGGACTCTTGGAACCAGTCTTACTACAGCAGATGTTACCTTAGGACGCGGGAAAAAAGCAGTATTCGGAACAACCAGCATGGGGATCACTTTAGCGTGGTATTGCGCCATTACGGTAAGTCGTCCGTAATCTTTTGAATCAGGAGATGCTGCCAGACGTTCCACAACTTCTTTTTGTAACATGAAGTGCATGTCTTTAATGCCTTTTTGTGACAGCAAATGAAAGATGATCGGTGACGTGATGTTGTAGGGGAGGTTACCGAATACACGCAACTCTCCGGATCCCGGGAGCTTTTCATAGTCGATTTTCAGTGCGTCGCCTTCTATGAGATTTAGCCCTTTTAAAAAAGGATCGTGTCGCAACATTTCAGCCAAATCCCGGTCAAGTTCAATGGCCGTTAAAGAGCCGGCACGTTCCAGGACCGGACGGGTCAGGGCTGCATGCCCGGGGCCTATTTCAACTAAATGATCTCCTGCCTTGGGGCCTATGGCATCCACTATCTGAGATATGATGTAATCGTCGGTTAAAAAGTTTTGCCCGAAGCGTTTACGGGCCTGAATGTGGCGAGGAGGCAAAGCCATTGCATGTTCTCCTTTGAAAATGAAAGCCCGTTGACTAGCTAGCGGGCTTGAAAAGATGTTTCAAATCACTGAAATTACATTGAGCTGTGATTTTCTTTTTGATGATCCATATTGAATCCGGCTTCAAGTAATTTGGGATCGACAATGTGAATGTATGCATTATCACGTAACTGTTGTTCCCACAGCCCAGATTGCTCTTGGAATTCACGTTCGAACAGGATCTCACGAGCGCGGCTCTTATAAGCGGCATCACTTCCGGTATCAGTCTTGATATCCTTTAACAAAATGATGTGCCAGCCAAAAGATGAACGAATGGGGTCGGATATTTGTCCCTTTTGCAGATTTACCATGGCACGGGCAAAAGCAGGGTCAAAAATGCCGGGAACGTTGTAACCCAAATCACCGCCTTTTCCGGCAGAGCCGCTGTCTTCAGAGTATTTGCGGGCTGCATCGGCAAAACTGTATTCTCCGTTTAAAATGTTCTGCTTGATTTTTAAAAGCTGATCCCGTGCCGCATCGTCCGACAGAATAATTGATGTTTTTAACAGTATATGAGATGCATCATACGTGGTGATGGGTTCGACGGCATCGTTGGAAATGTCAAAGACTTTCATAAAATGCAGACCTATGGGAGAGCGCATGGGACCTATGAGAGTACCTGGTTTGGCTTTTACTACTGCCGGAAGAAATCCCATGGGAACACGGGTTTCAGGTACGTAACCAAGATCTCCTCCTTTTGCTGCCGAGGCGTCTGCCGAGTAACGTGCCGCTACGGACGCAAAAGATGCTCCTGAATTAAGAGCTTTTTTGACTTCCTGAGCCTGAGCTTGGGCCTGGTTGTACTGAGCTTCAGTAGGGTTGGCAGAAAGAGGGATAAGTATTTGCCCCAAGTGATAGCGCGGTTCGATACTGCCGCGTTTTTTCAGTTGCTCTGCCAAAGAATTTACCTCGGCATCGGAGATGCTTATGCGTGAACGTACGCCTGATCGGCGAAATTCATTGATCATGTACTCATTACGGAACACATCGCGTTGGGCTGCAGGTGACATTCCTGCTGCCATACCGTTTAGCAACTGTTCCGGGGTAGTATTGTTTTTAGCCGCCGTATCAGCCAAGGCCTGATCAAGTTGCATGTCGGTAAGTTCAATACCGCGCTCTTTGGCCATTTGCAAGACCAAAGTGTTGGTGATGAGATGTTCCATGGCGGCTTTGCGTGCGCCGAGCGGATCTAAAGTGATTTTTTGACGTCCGGCATTGGTAATGATGCGTTGTTGGGCGGCATTAAGTTCGCTTTCTAGGATGATGTCGTTGTTAACTACGGCGGCAGTACTGTCAAGCACTACCGGGGCTGCATTCACCTGCGTTGCTGCTATGGTTAAGGTCAGACCTGAGATCAGCTGTCTTAATTTCATTTGAATTTCTCCGCTCCTTGTTGTCAGCGGTTGAGGTTTGTCGGATCGACAAACGGCATGTAATGAGTATTAGGCGACATGGGATTTTCAACGCCGTCAACTTTGATTGTATAGAAGTTTTTAAGTTCAATCTGTACACCGATCACGCGATCGCGTTTATGTTCGCGTTTACTCCACTCCATTTTGGCGTAATCCTCGTAGAAAAGCGCGACGGCCGTACAGCAATTTTCACGTCGCAGAGCAAGTTTACGATCGATATTGAAGTTTTGATCGAGATCGCGGTACATGGCAGCCGTCAGGCGATAGTTGCGACCTAACACAAAAGTTGCTCCGATCCCGGCTTGTCTTAAGTCCCGACTTTTCCATGCTCCGGTTTTTTTGTAGTTTTCAAGATCGTAGTTACCGTTGCGATAGAAGCGGTAATTGGCGGTGATGCTTGCTGTGGCTGTTCGATAGGCTGCCGAAAGGCTGTAACTTTGAAATTCCGAGTGTTCGGTATCATATGCCGCCGCCGAGTGCAGTGTGATGTTGTTGAATACCGATGCATCGAGATTTGCGGCAAGCAGTGAGCGCGGATAGGTCGGGCGTTCGTCGGTTTTGAGCAAAGTTACGCGAGTAGGCTCAAAATTGTAAGTCTGAGCCAGCCCCATTCTCAGAATTTCGCGATCATGGGGATCCAGGATCCTTGAGGTAATACCTGCAGTTACGGCATTGACATCGGCTATGCGGTCGATACCGGCAAAGCGCCTGAATGAGAATAATGAGTAGTAGTCGTCCAAATGATCCTTGGTGTCGTAAAGTGCGATCCCGCTTTGGTCGACGTAGGGAATGTACTGATATTTAATCTCAGGTTCGATGGTCTGAGTATGACGCATGTCAAAAGCTTTTCTTTCAAAAGTGGTGCGCCCGCGTGCTTCCAATTCGTATAGAAAGCGGTTTTCATTGCGATCCAGACTGTCAAAACCTAAAGCATCGTATCTTTTATATTTGTCCAGTTGTCCCTGATCATAATGCGTGGCAAAACCTCTGGCTCCAATATCCAGAGTGGTTCCGCGCAAATCAAATACGTGATAGCTTACGTGCGGTTCCAAATGAGTGCGTACGGTGTGTTCTGCATAGTAGTTGTCAAAACTTTCCATTTCAAAACGAGTGATCTCACCGTAAAGATCACCTGACAGCCTGCCGTAAGTACCGTTCATAGTTCCCGAAAGTTTGGGAAGCATGGAGAAAGGACGGCTGGCTACCGAACCTGAAGTTTCGGGGATCAGTGACTGGTAGCGGCGCAGTTCCGCTGCCAGCGTGTAATGAGGACGAACATAATTCATATGCAGCTGTTGCAAAAGATGATCGTCGGTAGTAGCCGCATCAGGCTGTGCCAGATCAGTTAAATAACTGTAGTCGTTCGGGCGTACGCGTTGAAAGTTAATTCCTGTATAAAGATCTCCGTTTAAAAAAGAGGCTCCGGTACGCAAATGCATGTACCAACGCTTATGACTGCCGTCCGGATCTTTTCTTGGGGTCCAGTCGGTATCGTTGGGCAGATAATTAAAAATCAGCGATCCGGAAACGTTTTTCCAGGGCATGAAACGAAATTCGTTGAAGAATTGCCAACGGTGTTCTCCAAACCATGAGGGAGTAAACGTCCAGTCATAGTTCGGAGCCAGATTGAAGTATACGGGTTGAGTAAATTTTATGTGCTCAGATCCGAGACTGAACGACGGATAAAGCAAACCGGTACGTCTTTCATTGGTGATGGGAAAGTTTACGTACGGCAGGTAAAACACCGGAACGGGGCCTGCCCACAATGCGGCATTCCATGCTTCGCCGAAAGCTTCATCGCGGTCAATATCTACAGTTGACGCACTCAAATGCCATGAGCTGTCGTCTGCAGGACAGGTTGTAAGCGTTCCGGATTTAAAAGTTTGTGAATTTTTGGCGTTGTCGATGTCGTGTTGTTTGGCACTGCCCCGCAAAACCGATCCGTTGAATTGGAATTTGGTATTACGCAGTTGAACGGATTTATCCTGCAGGTGATAGACTGCATCTTCCTGAGTATGTACGGTATATTCTCCGTTTCTTATCACTGTATTGCCGTGGGTGGTAAACGTTTGTTCCTTCTGGGCGTAATGTGCCGTGTCAGTGTCGATGCGTCTGTCGCGTTGAGCGATGTTTACGCGTCCTGAGTAGATCAGATCATTGTTCTGCTTGTTAAGATCCCCTGAAACCTTGTCTGCTTCAACCGTGACCGGCGTAGCGTTTACATCAAACTGTTCGGGGGAACTGTAAGAGGGAACTGAGGTGTAGCAACTTAAATCGGCAGCGGGAACCGGCATGTTGGGCGCTGTTTTGAACGGACGGCTCTTCATGAGGGTAACTAATCTTGCGGCAAAAGTTGAACTGTCTGCTTTTTTTTTGTTTTTCAGGTAAAGCAATGATGCCGGAGATTGCATTATCTCATGTTGTCTTGAAGCAAAATCCGTGACCGTTTTGGTTCGATCCAAGGTATTGCCCAAAACGCGGCCCGTTGTAACTGAATATTGAGGTAATTCAGCTTTAGCCGCAGTGGCCAAAGCTACGGCGCAGGCCAAAGCGGTCAGGGCAAAAGAGAAACGTAGATCTGTTTTTTTCACAAAAATACTCTTTTAGATAAAATCAGTGTTGCGATCCTTTTTTCTGTTCAAAAAAACAGGCGTCGGAGGCATATTCAGCATCGTCATCGTCAAGCAGCGAAGGCCCTTCGATTTTCATTTCGTCGGAGGCCCAGGCACCTAAATCGAGAAGTTTACAACGTTCGGAGCAAAAAG
Organism: Succinatimonas sp.; assembly: GCA_022779845.1. Taxonomy (GTDB): domain Bacteria; phylum Pseudomonadota; class Gammaproteobacteria; order Enterobacterales; family Succinivibrionaceae; genus Succinivibrio. Next base: position 19,187 of record JALEXT010000122.1, on the reverse strand, counting down.
GTCTGAAAGGATCTGCCGTACTGTATATATGCATTTTTCCGCAGCGGGGGCAACGTACCTGAATACCTGAATTTGAATTTTCAGGCCCGCGTATATGATCGTGCACACTTTCTTGCAATTCCTCGAAGGTACCTTCAGGCAAAAGATCTTTTAGACTCATTTAAGATCACCGCGTATGTAGGCAATTGAAAAAGGTATATCTCCTACAGGGGCACCTTTGTCGTAAGGAAGAAAACGCACGTTTATTCTGGATTGAAATCCAGAGACTACCGGATATCCGCGGATTTTGCTTTCATCGTAACTTACGTTGATAAGATCGCATGAATCGGCATTTTCCTGCATGAATCCCAGATGAGCCACGCGTTCTTGCGAAGTTGCGCAAAGCCTCCACAGGTAAAGTACGGTAGAAATCGGTATGCGCAGACAGTCTAATTCGTGGATCCAGCTGTCAACGGTGATGCGACGTTCTTCCAAAGGAAGATGTAACCAAAATTCAAAGAGAGGCGTGTCAAAACAATTTATGCCTGACGGGGTACGAAAACGCGGTTTTACGGTTTCCAAAATGGGATCACTTTGCAATACCACGCGTTGTCTGGTGAAATTATCAAGCGCCGTGCGGGAAGAACTGATTTCAGAGCGCAATTCCTTAATCAGCTCACCGTCGGCTTCTTTTAAGTTTTGCCATTCTCTGAGACTGGCGTCGCAACGCTCCAGATCTTTTAATATGTCTATTTTTATGGAACCGGTGCCGTCGACAAGATCGATATAGTCGACTATGCAACGCAACAGGGCGTAGGTTTCCTGCACATTGCTTATGCCGCGGTTTTCGGCAACGCCGCTGAAAATTTTTTCGAATTTGAGATAGGTTCTCGCCTTTGGACTTAAGGGAAAATCGTAATAAAGCATATGGCAGTGCCGGCACAATTTGCCGGATCTTTTATAACAGCAATCTAAAACCCGTCGTTGCGGGGTGTTTTTGATTATGCAATTGCACCTTCCGTAAAAGCAGACGGAAGTTCAATTGCATTTTGTTACAGAAAAATCATCTTTTCTGAAAACATTAAAAATTAAAGGCAGTTGTGCCTGTAAAACTTTCCTTAAAAACTAAATTTACGACTGCAAAATACCCGATCACTTAAGCTGTGAGCGGAATATTTTCGTTGCGTGTAAGTTTCTTTAGGACATCATTCAGGTTACGGGGTGATCTTTGTTTTTCCCGCCTGATAGATTTCATGTAATTTTATCACGGTATCTTTGATTTCACTTAAGCTCAGACGATCCGTTTCAATCAAATCGTCGGCTCTGCTGCGTCTTGTATCACGGGAAACTTGAGAGGCGATCATGGCCCGGGCCGTCTGTTCGCTTACCTGATCACGAGCAATCAGTCTTTGCAATTGCGTTTGTTCATCGGCATCCGCCACCAGTACTCTGTCTGCCAGATCCTGATGTTTTCCTTCAAAAAAAAGAGGGATCACCGCAACGGCATAAGAAGAGCTGCACTTTGAGATCCGATCTTTTAATTCTTTCATAATGGCAGGATGGGTTATGGCGTTGAGCTTTTCTAAAGCTTTGTCATTTCCGAATACTTTAAGGCGCAAAGCCCGGCGATTTAAAGAACCGTCATCATTTAAAATGTCGTTGCCAAATGCAACACTAAGTTCTTTTAAAAGAGGTTTTCCGCTGCTGCACAGTTCTCTTGAGATGAGATCTGTATCGAAAACAGGAACTCCCAAAGCCTTGAATTGATCTGATATTACGGTTTTTCCGCAGGCTATTCCTCCGGTAAGGACTATGCATCTGGCTGGTTTCTTGGTGTTTTTACACATGATTTATTGTCCGTTAAGAAAACGTTTTAGACGTAATTCAAGTTGAGTCTTAAGATATGAAAAACCAGAAGCTTCGTTAAGCGTGAAAGCATCCGCATGATGCAGTGCGGTATTTTCTTCGTCGTAATCGTGCAGTACGGTTGAGTCCTCCTGCATTTTTCCGCAGAGCAACAAAACTCCCAAGTTTTCGTCTGCAGGATTTGCATAGCTTATCTGGACGTCGTATTTGAAAACGGTTTTAAGAAAGCGTCGTTTGAACACTGTTTGCAGCGATGAATATTTTGAGTCCAAAAAACAGTAACCTTCGCGGCGATCGGGTGAGCTTATTTTGATAAGAAAATCAGGAGTGTATACCGCGCTTGCGCTGAGTATCTGCTGTTCTATGGTGTTGTGATCTTCATTAAGTTTCCAAGATGAGGAGCGAAGCAGATTGATCCCTTTATCTTCTTGCCGATAGTTTTTTATAACCGGCTGATAAAAAAGTTGTACGGAGGTATCGTTTAAGGAAAACTCAAAGAGGTTGTCAAATGACGGCGCCGTATAAAATCTTGACTGATAGCTCCAGTTTATCTTTACACTTCTGATGAGTCTGCATCCGCACGTGTACAGTACTTCACAGATCTTAAGCAGACAGTAGTATTCGTACCAAAGATTCCTTGCGGTAGTGTTTAAGAAAAATTGTTTTTGTTCATCGTTGTTTATGTGTTTAAACCAGTTATATGCCAGAGCATAAATACGACGATATGCAGGGGTACAAAGTACTTTGTTGGTAAGATGAGGCGGTTTTCTCAAGACTTGCGGTGTCGATCCTGCAAACAGGGTTTGATATTCAAAGTACAGCTTTTGTAATTTGGTAACACATTCTGACAGTTCCTGTACCCAAGTTGACACGGCAGGATCGCGTTCAAATCCTGAATAAACGGATTGACCGAATCCTTGTAATGAAGGCGCTGCGTTTTGGTCATGTTCAGAAGTAGGTAAAAATATGAGCCTGTAGGCATCATACAGATTTTGATATACGGTGAATAAAAAATTCAGGATCACTTCGTTTTCAACATTATGATTTGTTACGACCAGACTCCTGTTTAAAGTTCTCCTCGGCATGTAGTTTTGTCCGTTTGCAACGACTGTCGATGAGGCTTTGGTTGCAATAAGTTCGTCAGGATGGGTGACTATGTATTTTAAAGTGTCGGAAGTAACGGTTTTTACGCGTTCGAGAGCTTCAAGTTTTTCTTCAAATTCAAAAGAACGTCTTGCAGCTGAGCGGAAGAATTCAAGAGCCTCCGTGTAACAGGAAATGATCTGTTTTGCTGTCTGCAACTGCAGTTTGCTGTTTGCGTTATTGTCAGTTACATTTTGACTGAAAAGCTCAGAAAGTCGGTTTTTTACCAGATATTCCTGATTTTTCAGAACGAAACAGCGCATGGCAAAGATATTGTCGTTTTCTTTCTGATCGCGTCCTAAAACGGTCAGTATCGGCGAGTTAAGTACGGAGCCGTCCGGCATTGTCACTGAAATGACGGCATTTCCCATGCATTGTGAAAAAATAGTCTTGGCACTTTTTGACGAAAGCAGGCAAGATTCATTTTTTGCGGAGGAAACAGCGGGCAACGGCTCATCGACGGTTACTTTTTCTGCATTTACCGAAAGTTCGATCCTGTTTAAAGGCTCTTCGGATTTTGACAGGATCCAAGCTTCGTATTTTTGATCCGAGAATACGTACAGCGGATCTTTAGGAGTCAGAATTCCCGGTCCTAATTCCAAGATCATGTTTTGATAAGGCCGCATTTCGTCTGAAATGTGGCTGATATCCAAAAGCGTCAGCCTTAATCTAATCATGTAAAGTTCAGAAGAAGCGGTAGTAATTCATGTTGTGATCACCATCAGAGATGATCTTGTTTAAAAGATCAGAACTTTTTAAAAGTTTTGAGGTATTAAAAAGTTCTAGCAATGTTTTAAGCATTGCCTGATATTCATCTCCTGAACCTGAAATGTGAGGCAAAATTCTTTGACTTACCGCATAGTCAAGACTGATTTCAAAAGCATTCTGTTTATCATCCTGACGCATCAGTTTTTCGGCGCTTTGTACAAACTTCAAAACGGCTTTTTTAACGCGAGGAGAGATCCTGAAACCTGCTTTGGTTATTTCATCGAAGAAATTCCGCAGATCGTTTTTCAGTTTGAGATCTGTGGAAGAGGTCTCATCTGCGAAGGCAGATTGAAAATCTGTCCAGGAAACCGGTTTGTATTCGATGTTTTCCGTTACAAGTTCCTCAGGTTCCATCCAATCGTCAATTTCCGGCAATACTATGACGGGAGCGCGGTCTACCATGCGCGGAGACAGCATTTCCGTGGTCTGATCGTTGTTGATGGTTGCCACGAATCTTAAAGTGTCGGGGATCTTAAAGTTATCTCCGTCTCCTAGGGAAATGAAGCCTCCGGAGGTTCTTTCGTCGCAGATGTTCATGAAGTCGGCAAAGTAGTATTCCATGGGACTTAAGTTGGCTTCGTCGAGCAAAATGAGATAGGGCAGTCGTTTAAATCCGCTGCGGAATTCTGCGTCCAGATCTTTAAAACATTCGTAACGGTGGGGATCCGGACTTTCGAATTTTCTGGTCAGCGGATTGTAGTAGCCGATAAGATCGCGCTTTGAAGTCCATCCTTTTTCAACTGATACGGGAATATAGCGATTGGCATATTCAGGTTTTGACCAGGGATTTTCTTCTATTTGATGCTCAAGATTGCAAAGTCCCAGCGTTTTACTCAGGATCTCACAAAGACTGGTTTTGCCTATGCCCGGAGTTCCTGAAAAAATGGTGATGAAGTTTTGACTTAAAGTTACCAGGATGTCAATACAGTCGTTGTAATCGTAACTGCGGAAGTGTTGTAATCTTTTGACAAGTCCTTCTACCAGATTTTGGGAAGTTTTGAATTTTTCTGTTTCCAAGGCATTCAATACCTGGATTTTTTGCTCCGAAACGGCAAGATTTTGTTTCTGGTTGAGGTTTGAAGCCGCTTCCATGATTTTGGAGGCAATTACGTTATCAAAAGCAAGAGTGGAAACTTTCTTTACCGTATTTTCAAGACTGCGGTCAAAATCTTTGAAATCTTCAAGTTGTCTTTTTTTGTCTTCAGCAATCTTTTGCAATCTGTTGTTTGCTTGTTTGATGCGTTCTCTTAGATCTTTTAATTCCTGTTCGCATTGAAGCGTAAGTAGATTTTTCTTTTTTTCAAATTCGGCATTAAGTGAGAATAACTCTTCTTCCTTTTTGGAGAGTTTTGTTTTTACGTCGTTTAATTTCAGGTTAAGAGCTTCCTCACTATTTTTTTTGTTTTCAATTTCACAATTAAGCTCTCTGATCTTGTTTACCAGCTCACGGTGTGACGACATGCGCTCCAATGCATCGAGATCGTTTAACAACGCGTCGTAAATTGCTTTAAATTGAGAAGGATGTTTTTGAGCAAGTTTGGGGATAAGTTTTGCAATATAAAAAGCAGTCTGTTCGTCAATGCGTTCTTTATTCAGCTGATCTATGAAGAGATTGATGATTTTTTTTGCACGTACGCTGTTTATTTCATCGTAAGCTGTGGTTAAAACGGCGCCCAGCAGTTCTTTTTGATCTGCAGTTTGTAAACCAAGCAGATCCGCATGTTTGAACGTACGGGCCGACAGCATTTTTATAAGATCTGACTCCTGATAACTGTCAACCAGGCTCAGTTCGCAGTATTCTTTGGTTAAAAGCAGGATCTCAAAAATTTCTGAACTGCGATCTTCGTCTGAATAGATTTCAAAGTTGAGTTTTGCTTTGTCACGATATCCTTTGCGTATGTTGATCCGGCGCAAAAGTCCGTCTTTGCCGTATTGCTCGTTTTTCAGATCCACATACATGGCCCCTTGGCCGCTGGTTTTCAGACGGTAGGGACCGAAGAAAGATCCTGCATCGGAAATTACAATATCGCTGCCTGAGATCCCTGAAACCAATGCCGGCAAAGTGTCGTGCCCGTTTAATTTGAGATAAGTAAATTTAAAAGTGTCGATGCGTTCGTTCTTCTTTTTATCAAGCGTGAATACATAAAGCAGGCGGTGAGCCGTAGTATCCGCATCTGCTTTGATAAGAGGTGTATCGATACTGTCGTTAAGATCTTCTTTATTGATTGACGTTTTGGTTTTTGAGCCGGCTATCAGGTTGTCACTTAAATTGGAGTAGTAAACGTTGACAAGACATCCCTGTTTTAAAATTTGGGAATTTGATGTAACCAAAGGATCTGCAAAACATATGTTTGCACATTCCGGGAAAAGAATTTTTCGGTTCTGATAACTGCCTAAAGAGCAGGGGGCTTCACCTTCCCATTCAAGCATGGGGTAAAAATTGCGAAAAGTTGAGCTCGTGCTTTTATATACGATTATATAACCTGAATAACATTTAAGGCTGGTGCGTTTTGAATCGCATTTTGCCATGGGAAGAGGCACCTTGACATCGTGTATCGCAATTTTTTGCTTAAAATCGATGTCAGAAGCCTGCCTTATATCAGAATCGTCACCAGGTTGCTTCATGTTGTCGTTGACAGTATGCGGCAGCAAGTTGCTTGCCTCGTTATTCTGATCCATGGAAGTTTCGGCATTTTCTGCTGATGCATCTGAATCTTTGGAAATGTCGTCGGCAATGATTTGAGTTTTTACTTTATTTATGGCTTCGTCAAAGGACGTCTCTCCACGGATCACCATGCCGATTTTGTACCAATTGACATTAAAACCGTGAAACAGGGTATTGATGAGTTGGTTTGATTCGTCAAGCTCCTCCTTTAATTGATCGCTTTCTTCATCTGACGGTTTGTCGTTTATGTCGATGATTTTCAAGGCTTCATCACGTTGAAGCTTTTGAAAATCACGACGGCCGGAGAGTACTTTTAATACATAATCAAGAATTCTCAGATATTGACGGTAGTATTCCTGAAAGATCATGCCTATTGAAGCGGCATCTAATGCCATTTTTAATGCATGAATACAGAAAACATATTGAACGCTGTGTTCGGGAAATTTCTTTTCTATGAATTCAGTTGCGCCTTCGGGATCCTGAAAGCCTACGATTTTATAGTTTTTTATATGCTTTTTATAAAATTCTTTTCCTAAGAATTCTGAAAAGAATACAGTGATAAACCGGTTGAGTTCATTTTTTTTGTTTGAATTGGGATTTGTCAGTATTGCGTTATGGAAGGAATTTTGATCTTTAAATCCGCATTTTTTATTAAAAATTCGTTTGATTATATCCTGACCGAAATAACTGAAAGTAAATCTGATAATATTATCTATTTGTTTAAAATAATCTTCATTAGTCATAATTTTTTTTAAATCCTGTTTTAGACATTTTTTGAAATAATTTCTAAATATTATTATTTAACACTGATTAATTTCGCAGCTCGGCATATTCTGTCTTTTTTATCCAGTATGCTGGATTATACAAGATGATATTTTATATTGATTCATAAGAAAAAATAAATTAGAGTATAATTTGTTGATTAAAACAAGTCGTTTGTTCGGATATTACGTTATATCCGTCGTCAGAATGAGTATACCCGAAAAGTCTGCTTGTTAAGTGACGGGAAGTACACAATGATGGAATATTTGATTTATATTGAAATCAGATTTTGGAAATATAGATAAGGAATAACGTTAATAGTCTTAACGATATATATAAAAAATAGTATTTTTGAAAAGTGTAAATAAAATTGTTTTGCAAATATATACGACATAATATTAAAACAATACTATGATATATAATATGATTACACAAGGATTTGAACTTGCGTAAAGTAAGGTTGCGATCTGCCTGATATGTTACCGCAGGAGCGGTCGTAATTTTACAAGGAAATTTACTCTCCAATATCTAGCTTTAAAAAGATCGTCTGGCAAATGAGTATGTCATTATGAAATTAATTACATGGTTTAAATTTATATCGTTATCTTTGTTGGCATCATCTGTATTATGCGGATGCAGTAATGATTCGTCGGCTGACGAGCAAACTCAGAAAAACGGACAGGCTCTTTACTTAAGGGGAGATATGAACGACTACTCGGTATCAGAGACCTATCGTTTAAAATCTTCAGAACAGGGATTGTGCACGGAAGCGGCATTGCATGCCGACTGGTCGCCTTATCATTTTAAATTTGCTGACGCAAAATGGTCTTCAGGCAGCAATTTCGGATATGCGTTTCCTCCGGGAAGTCTTGAGGAAGGTTCACGCGATCTTAAACTCAATCCTAATTCCCGCTTTGAGGATGTGTTGCTGAGGATAAATAGTGACGGAGTCTATCGCTTTTGTCTGATCAAAAAAGCCGACGGTTACTATGCCAGGGTTTCAAAGCTTGCACGAGGCGATGAGAAATCATTTGACGATGCGATGAAAGGAAAATGATCTTATCCTGCCGTTTACAAGTCTGAGCTGATGAAATGACGGATTTTGGTATTGAAAATGAATGCTGATTTGCTGGATGTGAAGTTTAAAGACTTCCTGCTTTTGGAAAAGGGCTTGGCTTCTGCAACGGTTGCAGCTTATTCTTCTGATGTCAGACTTTTTTGCGTCTATGCTCTGAAGCATTCTTCGCATACACCAGAAAACTTTTCGCAGCAGGATGTGGAAAATTATCTTGTGGAAGGGGGGGACAACACTTCAGGATCTGCAGCGAGATTTTTATGCTCGTTAAGGGCGTTTTGTGCTTTCCTTAGGATGGAAAATTTGCGCGAAGACGATCCCACCGCAAAGATCATAAATCCCAAGATAGTCCGCGATCTTCCGACGGTAATGAGCGAAGCGTGTGTCGAAGCTTTTTTAAACGCACCGGATCTTAAGACTCATACGGGGTTAAGGGATAAGGCTATGTTTGAAACCGTATACGGAGCAGGTCTGCGCGTAAGCGAGTTGGTCAATTTGAGTTTTGACAGCCTTAATCTTACGGACGGTTTCATGATCATTAAAGGCAAAGGCAGTAAAGAACGCATGGTGCCGCTGGATGAGAATGCCTGTTTCTGGATAGATACTTACGTCAATACTCTGCGCAAAAGTCGGGATCCTAAAAAAATTTGTCCGTTTGTATTTTTATCGGCGAAGGTCTCACAGGGACCAAAGCCCATGACACGTATTGCTTTTTGGTATCGGGTCAAAGTCTATGCCAAAGAATTGGGGATCGTAAGTAATGTCACTCCTCATACCTTCAGACATGCTTTTGCCACACATCTTTTAAATCATGATGCGGATCTGCGTACCGTACAGATGCTACTCGGGCATTCAAATCTTACCACCACTCAAATTTATACTCATGTAGCTACTAAAAGACTTCATGAGATCTACGATCGTACTCATCCGCGCGCGTGATGTCATGCTGTTTAGTTATCGAAAATTCTTAACTCTGCCGTCCGGAATTGAATTTCTGGTGATGCATACAGGAAGAAATGATTTTCTTTGCATTCAGGGCACGATGAAATTAAAAGACAGAATAAAGCGCGCCTATGTGTGTGCCGGCAGGCTTAAACAGTCCGATCCTGAGAATGCTCTTATTCCTTTATCTTTCAAGGAAAAACGAGGACAGATAAATGCCGTTTTTGAAGGTGACTGCGGCGGTTTGTTACAGCAATTTTTAAAAATGGTTCCTGCATCCGTGCAGTATGCTCAGGGGAAAAAAGTCGGCAGAATTCTGAAAGCTTTTCATACTCAGCCTTTAAATGCACAGCAGTTAAAAAGAGCTGACATGCGACAGGAGCACTTTCTTGAAAGACTGGCTGCATATATTTCTTCAATGCCGCGCTTTGTACATGAACAAATTGCCATAGATGCAATTTCACGGCGTTTTGGCAGTTACGGATGTTTCAGACCTGCCATGAGATACGGACAGTTAAGAGCAGATCGTATCTGCGTTCGTGATGATTTTTCTACGGTTTTGTTGCCGTCGTGTGTCTTCGGTCCTGGTGATGTATGCGAGGATTTTGCTCTTTTGGAGACTATGAGTGCCGGCAGTTTTCCTTTTTATTGTGCAGGAGTTTTGGACGGATATTTCGTCGGGGAAATTCCTACTGCTTTTTGGGTAAGTTTTGCTCTGCAAAGTGCTCTTTATTCGTTATGGCGATGCGGAAAAACGGCAATGATCAGCAAAAAAGCTTTTGAACTGATGCAAGCAGAATCTCAACGCATTGCAGATGATTTTAACGGTTTTAAAGATCCTGTTCCCAAATGGTATCTTTCAAAAGCGTTAAACAGAGTAAAAGCCGAAGCTTTAAAGGCCGGACTTTAGATCAGGGATCCGAATACAGGGGCGTTGAGCCTTTGTTTATGCTTCGCAACGAGTCACCAAACCTGAAAAACTATGTTTGTCCGCAGACTCAAAACGGAAGCATCTACCAGAAGAACGCGAAAAATAAGGCGATCTGACGATCACCTCAGGCAGTATTCAATAATTTTCGCCGTATACAGAAGCGTATACGGCAAATATAGGATAAAGATCAGTTTGCAAAAAGCCGATCTTTAATTTAGAACTAAATTACGCAGGATCTTTGGCAGCTTCGCTTTCCAGTTTATGCTCAAGATAGTGGATGCTGACTCCGCCCTTTATTTCGGCAGGATCGGTCAGCAATGCTTTATGCAACGGAATATTGGTCTTTATTCCGTCGAGCACCAACTCATCCAGAGCTTCCAAAGCACGTAATCTGGCAAGCTCTCGGGTATCATCATGGATGATGAGTTTGCCGACTAAGGAATCATAATAAGGGGGAACCTTATAGCCCTGATATACGTGACTGTCCCAACGTACACCCGGACCGCCCGGAACATGCAGCATGCTTATGGTGCCCGGAGAGGGAATGAAGGTCTTGGGATCTTCGGCATTGATACGGCATTCAAAGGCGTGACCGCGTAATTTGACATCGCTCTGCTTGATGGAAAGAGGATTTCCCGCACATACGGAGATCATTTCGCGAACGATGTCGACACCGGTGATCATTTCGGTGATGGGATGCTCTACCTGCACGCGGGTATTCATTTCGATGAAATAGAATTCTCCGTTTTCGTACAGGAATTCGAAGGTTCCGGCACCGCGGTACCCGATCTCTTCACAAGCTTTTGCACAACGTGAACCTATGTTCTTACGCTGTTCGGCGCTGATAAAAGGTGCAGGAGCTTCCTCAAGAACCTTTTGATTGCGTCGCTGCATCGAGCAATCGCGTTCTCCCAAATATACGGCATGTCCCATTCCGTCTGAGAGCACCTGAAACTCTACATGACGCGGGTTTTCCAAAAACTTCTCCATGTACACGGAGGGGTTGTTGAAAAACATATCGGCTTCACGACGGGTTAAAGCAATGGATTCTTCAAGTTCTGCTTCATTGCGGACCACGCGCATACCGCGTCCGCCGCCACCGCCTGCTGCCTTGATGATGATCGGGTAACCGATTTTGGCTGCAAGTTTTTTGTTTTCTTCAGGATCATCCCCCAAAGCTCCGGCAGATCCGGGTACACAAGGTACGCCTGAACGCTGCATGGCTTTTTTGGCCGAAACCTTGTCGCCCATCAGACGAATGGTATCGGCTGTAGGTCCGATGAAGATGAATCCTGATTTTTCCACCATTTCGGCAAAATCGGCACTTTCCGAAAGAAAGCCGTATCCAGGATGTATGGCACTGGCTCCGCATGATTCTGCCGCTGCGATGATGGAAGGAATGTTAAGGTAAGAATCTTTCGGTGCGGCAGGTCCGATGCAGATGGATTCATCGGCAAGTTTTACATGCATAAGATCGCGATCGGCAGTTGAATGTACCGCCACGGTCTTAAGTCCCAATTGGCGGCACGCTCTTAAAATACGCAAAGCGATCTCGCCGCGGTTGGCAATCAGTACTTTTTCAAGTTTCATGAACAACCTCTGACGAAATTATTCAAACTCGAAGAGAGGCTGATCGAATTCTACGGTGGAACCGTTGTCCACGAGGATCTTCTTGATGACGCCAGCACGATCCGACTGAACCTGATTCATCATCTTCATAGCCTCGATAATGCACAGGGTATCGCCTTCTTTCACGCTCTGACCTTCAGCAACAAAAGGATCGGCAGTAGGACTTGAGGAGCGGTAGAAGGTTCCGACCATGGGGGATTTCATAAGTTTTGTAGCATCAGGAGCTGCCGCAGCCGGTGCCAAAGCAGGAGCGGCGCTTTGGGTTTGAGGAGCAACCTGGGCAGGAGCGGCTGCTTGAATTGCAGGAGCGGCCTGAATTACGGTCTGTACCGGGGCGGCATTTGCAACTATGCCGCGGTCACGGGTGATCTTTAGCTCTTCTTCACCCTGCTTTAAATTGATTTCTGAAATGTCAGATTTGGAGACGATTTCGATGAGTTTGGAAATCTTGTGGATATCAATCTGCATAGACTGTTACCTTTCTTGCTGTGAATCTTTATGAGTTCTTTGAACGCAAATACTGCGCGGCGCTATCAAGAGCGCAGATGTAACCTTGGAGTCCGAAACCGACGATCACTCCTTTGGCGATGGCACTCAGATAGGAATGATGTCTGAATTCTTCGCGGCTGTGAACGTTGGAAATATGGATCTCATAAAAAGGGATCTCCACCCCCGACAGCGCGTCACGTATGGCAACGCTGGTATGGGTGAAAGCTCCGGCATTGAGCAGAATAAAGCCTACCTTGCCGCGTACTTCCTGAATTTTGTCGACAATGGCACCTTCATGATTGGATTGGAAGCATTCGAGGTTGACTCCCAATTCATCTGCGCGTTTTTTCAGCATGGACTCGAGATCTGCAAGCGTCTCGTGACCGTAAATGTCCGGCTCTCTGGTACCGAGCAGATTAAGGTTCGGTCCGTTGATCACCAGAATGGATAAGTTTTGCAAAGGCTCTTCCTTCTTCAACCAATCTTGAGCCAAGTTCAGGTGGCATGCCTTAATTTGGTATTCAAACCCAAACTCGGATTGCAGGGATTTTAAGCTAAAATCGGGTGAAAACAAGTTAATTTACCCGCAAAATTGCAAAAAAAGACTGTTTTTTTCGAAAAAAACGTAGAAATATACGGCCAAAGAAGCATTTTTTTAAAGAAAAATATTACCGATTTCAATGCCGGTATAAGCAAGTTTAATGCATTTTTACTTGATGTTATTGCAAGGTAGCAATGCTCATTGTGTTAAAATTCTCGCGTATTTTTTTCTGCCCTCCGGCATCTCTTAGAGGAACTTTCAATGAGCTTCATCAATAAAGCCAAGTCAATTGCAGAATACGATCCAGAATTATGGGCTTCCATCTCCGCAGAAAATCAGCGTCAGGAAGATCATATCGAACTCATCGCGTCGGAAAATTATGCTTCAAAATGCGTGATGGAAGCTCAGGGCTCCCAGCTGACCAACAAGTATGCCGAAGGTTATCCTCATAAGCGCTATTACGGCGGTTGTGAGTTCGTTGACGAAGTTGAGCAACTGGCCATCGATCGCGCTTGCAAGGTGTTCCACTGTGATTTTGCCAATGTGCAACCTCATGCAGGTTCTCAGGCCAATGCCTGCGCTTATGCGGCCATGTGTAAACCCGGTGATACCATCTTGGGGTTGTCCCTGGCATCAGGCGGTCACCTGACTCACGGTTACAAAGTTAATTTTTCAGGCAAAGTTTACAAGTCCTACAATTACGATGTAACTGCTGCAGGCGAGATCGATTACGAGCAGGTTCGTGCTTTGGCGCATGAACATCAACCTAAAGTTCTGGTTGCTGGTTTCTCAGCCTTTTCGGGCATAGTAGATTGGAAGAAAATGCGTGAAATTGCCGACGAAGTCGGTGCCTACCTCATGGTAGACATGGCTCACGTGGCAGGATTGGTCGCAGCCGGCGTTTATCCTTCTCCGCTTGATTATGCTCACGTCGTAACATCCACCACCCATAAGTCTTTAGGCGGCCCCCGTTCAGGCTTCATTTTGTCAAACTGCCATGACGAGGCTCTGTACAAGCGTATCAATTCTGCCGTGTTCCCGGGAAATCAGGGTGGCCCGCTCATGCACATCATTGCTGCCAAAGCGGTATTGTTCAAAGAATGCATGGAGCCTTGGTACGTCGAGTATCAAAAACAGATTGTCAAAAATGCCAAACTTTTGGCAGAAGAAGTTCAAAAGCGCGGTTACAAGGTGGTTTCAGGCGGTACGCATAACCATCTTTTCCTGATGGACTTTACCGATCTTGAAATGACCGGAGCCGATGCCGAGACTGCATTGGGCAAGGCAAACATCACGGTAAACAAGAATACCGTACCGGGAGAAAAACGCTCTCCTTTCGTAACCTCCGGTTTGCGCGTCGGTACTCCTGCCTGCACCCGTCGCGGTTTTAAGGAGCCTGAAATTAAGGAACTGGCTTCCATCATTTGCGACGTGCTTGATAACTATAAAGATGAAAAAGTCATCGAGCAGTGTAAGGCCCGTGCGGTGGCTTTGTGCCAGCGTTTCCCCGTCTACAAGGACTGAAATTGCAAAAACAGTCGGAAATTGACCGCTACTATATGGCGCGGGCGTTAAAGCTCGCGTCGCGCGGTTTGTACACAACCTACCCCAATCCTGCGGTAGGTTGTATTTTTGTGCGTCAGGGACGGATCATAGGCGAAGGCTGGCATCATAAAACCGGGCAGCCCCATGCTGAGATCATGGCCATAAACAATGCCGGCGGCGACGTAAAAGGTGCTACGGCATATGTGACCTTGGAGCCCTGTTCTCATTTCGGCAGAACTCCTCCCTGTGCCTTAAGATTGGTTCATGAGCAGGTGGCACGTGTGGTGGTGGCTGCAGGTGATCCCAATCCTAAAGTCAGCGGACGCGGTATTGAGATCCTGCGCAAAGCAGGGATCGCGGTTACCGAGCATGTGCTTGAAAAGGAAGCTTGGTTTTTAAACCGGGCTTTTATGAAGAGCATCGTAGTCAGTACTCCTTTTGTTACTCTCAAGGTTGCCATGGGAATTGACTGCGGCATTGCCTTGGAAGACGGTCAGAGCAAATGGATAACCGACGAGCGTTCGCGTCGCGATGTGCAGAAGTTGCGTGCGCAGTGCGATGCCGTGATCACTTCTTTGGCTACCGTTCTTGCGGACAATCCCCGTTACAGCGTGCGCTACGACGAATTGCCGGGATCTGCCCGCATGAAGGTGGGAAGACACGAACTGCGTCAGCCGCTTAAGGTGATCATAGATTCTGGAAATTCGCTGCTTTCGTCTTTTGCCTCAAAAGTTGAAGAACTTAATATCTTCTCTCAAGGCAAGACTTTGCTGTGCTGCGGATCATCAGGCGATAGCATGTCCTTTAAAAACATCAACGAGCATACTGAAGCGATTTTCTTCCCTAAGGATGCTCTTGATAAAGAAGGACATCTTAAGCTTAAGCAGGTGCTTGAGTATCTTGGACAAAGACAAATAAGGCATGTGCTGGTTGAAGCAGGCCCCAGGCTTGCCGATGCTTTTTTGAAGTGCGGTTTGGTCGATGAATTATTGATCTACGAGGCTCCTAAATTTTTAGGAAAGAGTTCGCGCCGGCTTTTTGCGCTTGATTCACCGAAAATTCTTGACGATGCCGTGTCCATGGAATTGTATAAGGTAAAAAGACTTGATCATGATCTGAAAATACATCTTTTAAGTCATGATTTGGCATCAAAACTTAAGGCGTTTGAGGAGCATAAGTAATGTTTACCGGCATTGTTTCCGGAGTCGGGACCCTGCTTGAGGTTCAAAAACGCGGCAGCGGAGCTCAAATTAAGGTACAGACTCCCGACGGTTTTATGCAAAGTGAGAATGTTAAGCTTGGTGATTCCATAGCCTGCAACGGCGTATGTCTTACCGTCACTTCCTTGAACGGAACGATTTTTACCGCCGATGTTTCTTTTGAAACTATGGAACATACCTGTTTTGCCGAATACTCACGCGGTACCAAGCTTAATCTTGAAGCGGCGGTTACCCCTGCAACGCATATGGGAGGCCATATAGTGCAGGGACATGTTGACGGGGTAGGTACGATAACCTCGATCACTAAAAGTTCCGAAGCTTATGACGTCACGGTACAATGTACGGCAGATCTCCTGCGTTATATAGCCTATAAAGGTTCTATTACTGTCGACGGGATCTCGCTTACGGTAAACGATGTCAGTGATGAAGGTTTCAGACTCACGCTTATTCCGCATACCGGAGCCGTGACCACTTTTGACAATTGGCGTTCCGGCAAGAAAGTTAATCTTGAGGCTGATGTTTTGGCGCGCTATCTTGAAAGACTTATGGAGAGCAAAAGTTCTTTTGCAGATAAAAAAAGCGAAGGACTTTCCCTACAAACTCTTATAGAAAACGGATTTTAACTGAGGATTTTTTATGGCTATCAACAAAATTGAGGGCGGTTTGCCCTGCAGAGAAGGCCGCTTTGCCATCGTAGTCTCACGCTTTAACAGTTTTATCTGTGAACGCCTTGTGGACGGAGCTTTGGACGTTTTAAAACGTCAGGGCGAGGTTCCTGAGGAAAACATTACCACCGTGCATGTTCCGGGTGCCATCGAGATCCCCTTAGTCTGCAAAAAACTGGCTAAGTCCGGCCGTTATGATGCCATCATCACCTGCGGGTGCGTGATCCGCGGATCCACCTATCATTTTGAAGTGGTTTCAAATGAATGTGCCAAAGGTTTAACTCAGGTTACTTTGGAAACCGGAGTGGTGGTTACCAACGGCGTGCTTACTACTGATAATCTTGATCAGGCTGTGCAACGAGCTGGTTCCAAAATGGGGAACAAAGGTGCCGAAGCTGCCGCAGCCGCACTTGAGCTGGTTAATGTTTTAAAACAGATTTGATTTTTGTATTGTTATCTTTTTTAGATAGGTTAAGAACATGGATGCAACCGAAGGCGCAGTAACTCCCACCATGCGTCACAAAGCCCGTCATTTTGCTTTGCAGGCTGTTTATCAGTGGCAGATGACCGGCGATCGTGCCGCGGAGATAGAAAAACAGTTTTTAGAAGAGCAACCCATACGCGGTGCCGATCTTGATTATTTCCATGATTTGGTATCAGGTATCATCGCCAATTCCGATCATCTGGATGAAACTTTTGAACCGTACATCAGCCGTCCTTTAAAGGATTTGGATGAGGTTGACAAGGCTATTCTGCGTCTTTCGACTTTTGAATTGCTTTATCGTCAGGATGTACCTTATCGTGTGGTGATCAACGAAGGGATCATGCTGGCTAAAGAATTTGCAGAGCAGGACAGCCATAAATTCGTGAACGGAGTTCTGGATAAAGTGGTACGTGCCATCCGTACTCCTGCCCAAAAGAGCGAAGTTCAGGCTTAAAATGCCGGGAGAATTTGATCTCATCCGCAAATATTTTTCCGGGCACGACGGCAGCAGCAGGGTAGAACTGGGCATAGGTGACGATTGTGCCTTGTTAAAGCTAAGACGGGATGAGTCTTTGGCAATTACTACAGATACTTTAAATGAGGGGATCCATTTTTTTAAAGATACGGATCCTTATCTTTTAGGCTACCGTTCGTTGTTGGTTAATTTGTCGGATCTTGCCGCCATGGGAGCTGATCCCATGGCTTTTACTTTATCATTGTCTCTTCCTGAAGCTACGGACAGTTTTTTAAAGCCTTTTGCAAAAGGTTTGTTTGAGCTTGCAGATGAAGAAGGATGTGCGCTGATTGGCGGCAATACTTCAAAAGGTCCTCTGTCGATCACCATCAGTGCCTACGGAGTAAGCTGCGCGGACACCTTAAGACGCTCAGGTGCAAAAAGCGGTGACGGCATTTATGTCACCGGATCTTTGGGGCTTTGTGCGTTATACGTTGAAGCAGGCTACGGCAGACTGAAAGTAGATAAGTCCTTGCTAAGTTCGCTTTGTTACAAAAGCATGCATCAGCCTTGCAGATGCGCTTTTGCCAAGGAATTGTGTGATCTTGAATATTCCCGCTGTGCCATCGATATTTCAGACGGTATAGTCGGGGATTTGGGGCATATTCTTGAATGTAGCAACGTAGGTGCGGATCTGTGGCTGGATAAACTTCCTTTGGCCGATGAACTTCATTCATTGATAAAAGAAGAACAAAAGAGGCTTGAATTGGCAGCCTTCGGCGGTTGTGATTACGAATTGCTGTTTACTTTGCCGTCTGAGACTGAAGATGATGTCATGGATCTTTGTGAGGAACATGATGTCCCGGTGACTAAGGTCGGGATCATTACTTCTTCGCAGGAGCTCAGGCTTTTTAATCATGGTAAAATTGTGCGACCTGCCGCAAAGCCTTTTGAGCATTTTTAGGCAGTACTGATTTTTGGAGAATATTTTGACTAAGTTTGTTAAAAAAGCAGCTGTAATTTCTATGTTGGCTGCTGCCGTAATGGCAATTTCCGCCTGCGGCGATAAAAAGGTACAGAGCATTACCGATAAGAGCACTTTTGAAGAAAAGTCAGCCTACTCGATCGGGGCTTCGGTAGGTCTGTATTTAAAGAAGATGCTGGATCAGCAACAGGAGTATATTTCTCCTATGGATCAGGAAATAGTCTTAAAGGGTGTATCTGATGCTCTTAAGGGTTCGACTGCCTTAAAAGAGAAAGATATAGAAACTTCCCTGCAGGCTCTTGATCAGAAATTAAAGGAATCCATGCAGGCCAAGCAGGCAGCCATTGCCAAGAAGAATCTTGAAGCAGGCGAGAAATTCCTCTCTGAAAATAAGAGCAAGGAAGGCGTCAAGGTTACCGCTTCCGGGTTGCAATACAAGGTAATAACCCAGGGTGAAGGCGAGACTGCCAAAAAAGGCGATACCGTGACCGTAACCTATAAGGGAACTACCATTGACGGCAAAGTGTTTGACGAGCAGCGCGAAGGCGTGGATTTCCCGCTTGATAACATGATCCCGGGGTGGATTGAAGGTATTGAACTTATGAATGCCGGATCTGAATATCAGTTCGTCATTCCGTCAGCATTGGCCTACGGTGAAGCCGGTGCCGGTGATACCATCGAACCTAACAGCGTGCTGATCTTCGACGTTAAGTTGGTGGCTATTAAAAAGGCAGAAGATAAGAAAGCCGCACCTGCAACTGCAGAAGAAAAATCCAATTAAAATCAAATAAAAAATTGATTTTAAAATTGAGAGGCACAACCGATTGGGCGTGCCTTTCTTTTTGAAAGAACGGCACGGTGAAATCTTGAGCTTTGAGTTTTAAACAAACCAAGTAGCAGAATGCATTTATCAAAAAAGCGCCGTAAAACCCCGGGCTTCAGCCCGGGGATATAAGGCGCCTAATCGGGGGTATTCTGGTTTTCAATGTATTGTCTGATGATAGAGATGGGAGCTCCGCCACAGGACGCCGCGAAATAGGAGGG
>JALEXT010000094.1 GCA_022779845.1 Succinatimonas sp. | reverse complement strand
TCCTATTTGGATCCGGACAGGAAGAGCATACCGGTCAGACCGTAAAAAACTGGTGCGGCTCAAGAGTGCTCATCCATTACGGCAGGCAACATGTAACCGATCCGGGACTCTTGGATAAGATAAGGCACAGTCTCGACGAGGCCGGAGTAGAACATTGCGAATTGGGAATGGTGCAAAAAAATTCACGGCTTGGACTTATTTACCGCGGTATTGAATTTTGCAAGGAGCGCGGAGTGGATTTTATTCTGGCAGTAGGCGGAGGCAGCGTGGTTAATTCTGCCAAAGCCATAGCAGCCGGAGTACGTTTTGAAGGCGGTTTGCACCGCATGCTTGAGCATCCTGAAGAGATCTGTGATGCTTTGCCTCTTGGAGTGGTGGTAACGGTCCCCGGATCAGGCGACGAACTTTCAGACGAGATCAC
Source organism: Succinatimonas sp. (assembly GCA_022779845.1). Taxonomy (GTDB): domain Bacteria; phylum Pseudomonadota; class Gammaproteobacteria; order Enterobacterales; family Succinivibrionaceae; genus Succinivibrio. Next base: position 3,444 of record JALEXT010000094.1, on the reverse strand, counting down.
CGTATCAGAAGAGCGGCACGATGCACCGTGGATAAAAATTTATCACTTAAGACACAGTTGCGTATTTCCGCGTTTTGCTCTGTGCAATCCGGCCATCATCACCTCGTTTCCCAAGCACTTGGGGCTTTCGTTTGCCAACATTCTGATCCGCTCTGCCGAGACTTTTTTTACCAATAATATCTGTTTTGAATTGTCAGACAGTATTTGCATCGGGATCTTAAAAACGCTGGTGGAGATGCTAAGACGTTTGCAGCAAGATCCAGGAGATCTTGCGGCAAAAGCCAATTTCATGTGGGCAGGAGTGTTGGCTTACACGGGGTACGGCTTAAATCGTAGCGATAATCTTGCTATAGAAAGACTGTCTTTGGGGCTTGAAGCGGTATACGACTGTTCTCACGGTCAGGCCGCCGCACTTATCTTTCCTTGCTGGCTTGAAGCCGTGATGAGTAAAGATCCGTTAAAAGCAGCCAAATTTGCCTCCGGGGTATTCGGAATTCCGCTTGATTTTGCAGATCCTGCAAAAACGGCGCGCGAGGGGATAAGAGCGGTAAGGGAGCTGTTTGCAAAACTTGATCTGCCCAGCTCTTTTGAAGATTTGGGCGGCAGCGGAGCCGATATTCCGGCGGTGCTGGATGCAGCCGGAATAAAAGATGATGACGGGGTAGGCTGTTATGTGAGCTTCTCCCGTCACGGCTGTGAAGTATTGCTTTCTTTGATCTTAACGTCAGTTGCCGATCTTTGACTGAGCGTCTTTAGGATCGCTTTTGAATTCTTCAAATACCTTTAAAAGGAATGAAGGGATGATGTCGAAGATCTCAGTAGATACATGTTCCGTAGGCTCGTTGAGATCCTGTCCGCGATAGGTAAGCGTAACGGCAGGAGCGCCGAAATCATAAAAATCTCCGGCAGGAGATGGGCTTTCTGCATTTAAGATCTCAGCTGCATGATCGGTTCCTGCAGGACGCATGAAACAACAGTCGGAGGCCGGAGCTCCTTCTTTTAACAGGATCTGCTGTACGTGTTCGCTGTTGAAGCTGTCCGCCACGCGGTTAAGACTCATGTAGATCTCGCGATCGTCGGCATTGTTCTGTCTTAAATACTGCCGCGGGATGAAATTGGATCCTAAAAATACCACCACCGAAGGTTTGGGCAGTCTTGCAAGTTTGGAAAGTTTTGAGATCACGGCGTGAATGGTCAGTTCTTCACTTAAGTGCTCATTGCGGCAACGTTCCAAAAGCTTTTCCATATCAGCGCTCAGATCGCCGCGATAACGTCTTGAAGCCCTGTAGAGTAAATCTGAATAGGAAAGCACTTCGGCATCGCGCATGCGCGGTTTGAATTCTTCGTGTCTGCGACTTTGATACAAAGATTGCCGGTTTTCTATGCTGAGGCAGCTTTCTTCAAGAGCCTGAGCTGCAATTCCCTTCATTTTTTCTATTGCTGCGGCGAAATTTATTCTGGCAAAAGGCAGATCAAAAGTGATGATGGCCGCTTCCTGCGTACCGTCGCTTAAGCGGTGCGGAAACATCAGTCCGCGTAGCACCGGAACATAGGGAGTTTCATTTTGCACGTTACAAAAATCGCAGCTTAATTCAGTCTTTTCAATGATATGTGCGGCAGTCTGCGCAGGAGAGAACCCTTGAAAAGGATGATGTTTGTCAGCTTCCTGTCCTAAGACGTAAAATCCAAGTTCACAAAGTCCTGAGTTTGAAACGTAAAGCTTTAGAGTATTGTCTTCTTCTTGATTTTCTTCAGGTCTGAAAGTTACCGAGAGTTTTAAATCCAATGCATGATCGTTGATAAGCGATCTTAAATAAGGCAGGCATTCGCGTATGCCGGTACTGCCGTTCATGCTTTGGGTAGTGCAGACAAAAAGTAGGTTAAAGGGCAGATCCTGCAGGTTGTCAGATACTTCTTTTACCATGGTGATCAGTGTGCCGGCAGCAGCTTTGCATTCAAATGAACCCAGGCCGTAGACGGTATTGTCGTAACTTAACTGAGTTTGACGGCGGCTTTTGGTTTTAAAGTAGCTGCGCAACTTTTCTTTTAATTCGTCTGATTTGAAGGCAAAAGGCTTCAGCACTCCGTATTCGTCATTTCCAGAAGTATCACAATGGCACAGCAGGCAGACGGTGTCACTGACGTTTTCATCAGCGCATTTTACGAGCGCGCATACCGAGTGATGTACGCCGTCCTGGTGAGGTACGTAGATGAGATTATCCGGGTTTTCTTTAAAGTACCCCGTGTCTTTTAGCGATCTCCATACGGCTTCTGCAATATCGGTCTCACCCTTGGTTGTGGTGACCGACGGAATGGAAATGAGCCATTTGGTCAAAGCCACGGCTTCGTCTTTGAAGTTGATGAACTCGAACAATTTACCTTTCCTTGGGGTGCGGTGGGTTGAAATTAAATCACGCACAAAACAAAAGCGCCAGAGCGCTTTTGTACATGATCATTGACGGCGCATGGCCAAACTGTCTTTGTACAGATCAGATTTTAATACCTTTACTGTGCTTTGGAATTTTTGCCGACGCTCTGCTACTAAAGATTGCGAACCTGCGGGCAGATCCACTTTCAAAGGATCGACACTGCGATCGTTGATGCGGATCTCATAGTGAAGGTGAGGTCCGGTAGAGCGACCGGTATTTCCGGATTTTGCAATCTGCTGTCCCAAATGCACGCGTTGTCCTTTGCTTACGTTAAGTTTGGACAGATGCATGTAAACCGTCGAATATGCGCCCATGTGTTTGATAATGATGGTATATCCGCCGCCGCGCATGAAGCCTGCGTAGGTGACCACGCCGTCTGAAGGCGCAAATACCGAAGTACCTATAGGCATGCGCAGATCGATGCCGTTATGCGGTGAGATCTTGCGACGTACCGGGTTGAAGCGGCGCGGGTTAAACGGAGAACTTACCTGCAGATTGCCGTTTACCGGGAAACGGCGGAATACACCAGTGGTGGGCTTGTATCCGTGTTCTTCGTACATGGCACCGGTATCCGGGTGACGGAACAGACTTACTTTGCCGTTACGTGAGGTGTTGAATTCAAGGGCGGTGATGGATGATGAAGTTCCGATGTGACTGAACAGTACGCGGAAGGTATCTCCTGCTGCAAGATGATTTAAGTTTACCTTACCTGACAGAGCCTGACGTAAGGTAGCGATATTTGAAGGGGTAAGCCCAGCGCGTTTGGCCGCTGTTTTGAAATTCTCACCGCGGCGCATTTGTACTACTAAAAGTCTCGGGCGGCTTTTGGCATCTTTTTTCGCCTGCTCAGCTTCCTGCTTGGCAAGAAGTTTGGCCTCTTCTTCAGCCTTGGCTCGGTCTTTGGCAGCCTCCACTGCATTGGGCATTTTTTCAGCTTCTGCAAAGGATGCTATAGCCTTTGCACTTTGCACATGGGCATTTACCGGTTCATGGATGACACTGAACGCGTCTTTAG
>JALEXT010000074.1 GCA_022779845.1 Succinatimonas sp. | reverse complement strand
CAAACGTGCGACCTGATCTTTATCAAGTCCTGAGAAAGAGAACATTCCGTTCTGCTCGGCAATAAAGCTGTAATCACCGGCACCTGCAGCACTTAATTTTTCAACTAAAAGTTTACGCATTTCCAAAATGCGATCACGCATACCCGCAAGTTCCTCTTCCCATTCCTGACGCAATTGCGGAGTAGAAAGAATAGTGGTAACTATCTTTTCGCCGTGGGCAGGAGGGTTGGAAATTGCAGTACGCACTGAAATCTTAAGTTGAGAGAACACACGCGAAGCGGTTTCGGTATCCTTGCAAACAACGGTTAAAACACCGACACGCTCGTTATAAAGCCCGAAGTTCTTTGAAAACGACGATGCAATCAGCATTTCCGGACAATGTTTTGCAATGGTACGCAAACCTGCGGCATCTTCCTCAAGTCCGTGACCTATACCCTGATATGCAAAATCAATGAAAGGTAAAAGTTTATGCTCTTTTAAGAAAACGGCTATCTGCTCCCATTGTTCGGCTGTAGGATCGATGCCGGTAGGATTATGGCAGCAACCGTGAAGCAAAACCACATCGCCTTCTTTAGCCTGCGACAGGGTATCCATCATACGATCAAAAGCAAGACAGTGGTTGACTCTGTCGTAATAAGGATAACGCTCAAATTTAAGTCCGGCGGCCTGAGCTATCTGATAGTGGTTGGCCCAGGTAGGATCTGAAATCCAGACAGTGGTTGCAACATTCTGCTGATGTAAAAAATCAGAACCAATGCGTAATGCACCGGTGCCGCCGGGGCAATGTACGCTTACAGCCTTTCCGCCGTCAACGTACTCACTTTCTTTACCAAATATAAGTTCACGAGCGCAACGGCCATACTCAGGCATACCGCCTATAGGAAGATAAGACTTGGTTGTCTCCTCATCAAGCAGGATCTTTTCAGCCTTTTTTACACAATCTAAGATCTGGGTCACACCCTGTTCGTTCTTGTAAACCCCTACACTTAAATTGATTTTATCTGCGCGAGGATCCTTTTTGAAAGCCTCGGAAATACCGAGAATAGGATCTGCCGGGGCTGCCTCAATACGGTCAAAGAACATTCTTGTCACCTTTTTTGACATCAAGAAAACACCGATTAACGGTAAAAGAAATTTGTTAATACTATATCACGGCTCACAGTTTTTTTTCTTTGATCAAAACGCAGAAAGCTTCAAACGTACAAAGAAAAAAATCCCCGCACCAGGCGGGGAAATGCAAAAATCAAAGTATTTTCGAAAGAAATTCCTGAGTTCTCCTCTCTTTCGGATGAGAAAAGACTTCGTCAGGACTTCCCTGCTCCAGAATAATGCCCTGATCAACGAAAAGGACGCGATCGGCCACCTGACGGGCAAATCCCATTTCATGGGTTACGCACATCATGGTCATGCCGGACTCTGCCAAATCTCTCATGACATCAAGAACTTCATTGACCATTTCCGGATCAAGCGCCGAGGTGGGTTCGTCAAACAGCATGATCTTAGGTTGCATTGCCAGCGCTCTGGCAATGGCAACACGCTGCTGCTGACCGCCAGAAAGTTCATCAGGATATGCCTGGGCTTTTTCAGCCAACCCGACCTTTTTCAAAAGTTCCATCGCAGTTTGTTCGGCATCCTGACGTGACTTCTTGCGTACTTTTTCCTGCGCTAAGGTTATGTTGCGCAAAACGGTCATATGCGGGAAAAGGTTAAAATGCTGAAATACCATTCCAACCTCAGCACGGATGGTATTGATATCGACCTTAGGCGTTATGGTTTCACCGTCAATGGTTACGGTACCAGAAGTAGGCACTTCAAGATAATTTACACAGCGCAAAAGAGTGCTTTTTCCTGATCCTGAAGGTCCTATGATCACTACAACCTCAGAGCGGTTAACCTTAAGATCAACTCCCTTTAAAATCTGATTTTGTCCGAAGCTTTTGTGAAGATCCTTAAGTTCGATCATCACTTCCTGATCTTTTTTTGAATCAATCATCAGCGCACCTTCTTACTGCCGTTAAAACGTTTTTCCAAATAGGAGACAAAACGACTGATAGACAGAGTCATCACCAGATAAATCACGGCAACTGACGACCAAATCTCAAGTGAACCGTAAGTAGAAGCAATAATAAGCTGTCCCTTACGGGTCAACTCTTCAAAACCGATGACCGACACCAACGACGAATCCTTGAGCATGGCTATAAACTCATTACCAAGCTGAGGGATAATACGACGGAACGCCTGAGGAATGATCACGGTAACCATAGTCTGCCCCCAGCTCATTCCCAAGGAACGACCGGCTTCGGTCTGACCGCGATCAATGGACTGAATACCAGAGCGGAAGATCTCGGCAACGTAAGCACCGGAATTGATAGAACAAGCACTGACAGCTGCAATAAAAGGATCTATGCGGGCACCGATGATCACCGGTAATGCAAAATAGATAATAAAAATCTGCACCAAAAGAGGAGTACCGCGAATAAAATCCACATAAAGTTTGGCAGGAACTCGCAACCAACCGTAACGGGATAACTCGGCAATTCCGACGAAAAGACCGATCATCACGCCCATGGATACTGCCACAGCGGTAATTTCAATGGTTACCAGTGCACCCAATCCTAAAAGCGGAAGTGAGTCCAACACCAGTTGTAAATCAAATGACATTTTTTTCTTATAAATTAAAAACACAGGTGCGGACATACTTTACTTACGTCCGCACCATACAAAATTATTCTTCAGTACCGAACCATTTTTTGTGGATCTCGGCAAAGACACCGTTTTCGTGGATCTTCTTAAGACCGTCGTTCAGTTGCCCCAAAAGATCGCTATTTCCTTTTTTTACAGCAATACCGAACTGAGCAGATTCGGCAAATTCGTTAATTTCAACGTAGTCATCGTTTTTTTGCGAAGACAAGAAATACTCATTTACAGGACGGTCAGTCACAACGGCATCGCATCCTTTTGATTTAAGCTCCATAAAAGCTTCGGCATGAGTATTAAATGCGGCCACATTGCCTGACAATTTCTTAGCAAAATCAACACCGGTATTGCCTATCTGACCACAAATACGGGATTTGCTGAGATCATCTAACTTCTTAAATTTACCGGCATTAGATTTTAAAATAACTGCGCTTAAACCTGAATTGTAATAAGGAGCAGTAAAGTCTACTTTCTGAGCACGCTCTGGAGTAATGGTCATACCGGCTGCCACCAGATCAAGCTGAGATGTCATGAGAGCAGGGATCAAGCCGTCAAAAGGCATGGAAACGATCTCAACTTTGAAACCGGCTTCCTTTGCAATGGCATCGATGATATCGACGTCATAGCCTATTACCTTATTGTTCTGATCACTAAACTCAAAAGGCGCGAAGGTAGGCTCTGTACCAAAACGCAATACTTCCTCGGCGTCTGCGGTCAGCGCTCCGAAGCTAAGCGCGGCGGCTACGGCCGCAACCTTAAAATATTTCTGCATAAATAGCCCTCTGTACATGCTTGAAAACAAGTTTCAAACCGGCAAATTCACCATATCTTAATTATTTTAACAAAGACTAGCGCTGAATACCCAGTTTTTTGGGATTAAACCGCTTCGTTAAGCGATTTTTACTTACGACTTCAGAGAAATTTTTCTATGATCATGGATTTTGAGATTTTTTTTGCAAATAATTAGATTAGCTGAGACTATCCCGTCTTCGCGTTTCCTGAATATTCGGAGTAAAAAGTGGCTATAAAAAACGTAGTCTTTGATTTTGGCGGAGTGCTCATTGATTGGAACCCGCGCTATGCCTATAAACAGGTATTCCACGACGACGAAAAAATGGAATATTTCCTGAACAATATCTGCACCGGTGAATGGAACTCACAAATGGACAGAGGTCGTTCCTTTGATGAATGCATAGCTGAGCTTTCAACAGAACATCCTGAATATAAAGAGCAGATCGCCATGTGGAAAACCAAATGGGAAGACATGTTAGGCGGAACCATAGCACAGGGGCTCGAACTTTTAAACGCCGTTAAAAAATCAGGAAAATACATTCCCTACGGACTTACCAATTGGTCTGCAGAAACCTTCCCCATAGCTTACAAACGTTTTCCCTTTTTAAACGATTTTGAAGGGATCGTGGTATCTGGAGAAGAAAAAATGATCAAACCTGAAAAAGGCATTTTCCTGACTCTTTTTGAACGTTATCACCTAAATCCTGAGGAATCTCTTTTTATAGATGACAAAGAAGCCAACTTAGCCACGGCCAGATCCCGCGGAATGCACACCGTACTCTTTGCCGATCCCGAGGAAGGATATAAAAAAGCATTAAAGTTGTTAAAGCTGTAAAAAATCTTAAGAAGCTCTTCTTCTTGCCGTTAACTCCATCAAGGAGGACTGTTTTATGTCAACATCCATAGACGCTACTGATACCATGGCTTCGATGCAGATAGCCATGACCAAAAGATCAGAAGATCAACAGGGACAGCAAGTTCTGTCTTTAATTTCAGGTGCAGCCGCCGTCTCACAAAACGCCATGCAATCTGCAGTTACCGCCAAGACTTCAGATACGCTGGCAACAGAGGGATCGCTTGGAACGCACATCAACCTGCATGTATGAAAGTACTGCACAGGCTTTGATGTAGAATCAAGTTGCGGTTTTTACCGCAGCTTTTTTTCTGTTGGAATTGATAAAAATGATCACCCCGGCACAAAACTTTCTTAAAAAAAACAACATTCCCTTTAAAGAATATGAGTATGCTTGCAAAGTAGATCACGACTTCGGACATCACGCAGCCTCTGAACTCGGCATGGATCCTCACAAAGTATTCAAAACCATTTTGTTAAAACACGATAAAACCTACGTCACCGCGATAACACCGGTTAATGCCATGATCTCTTTAAAAAATGCCGCCAGGATCATGGGCCTTAAAGCACTTGAAGTTGCAGATCCGGCAGAAGCCACGCGTATTACAGGTTACATCATAGGTGGCGTCAGCCCCTTCGGTCAAAAACGCCGCACTTTGACCCTTCTTTCACAAAGTGCATTGCAATATGACGAAATATTGGTATCAGGCGGACGCAGAGGCTTAAGTGTGGGAATAAATCCCCAAGATCTCATAAAAGCACTTAATGCTAAAACTGGGGATTTTTTGGATAAAGTAGAAGAGTGAATTCCTGCAGGAATTTCTTATCAAACTTAAAGAGCGCCTTCTTTCTTTAAAAAGGCCTCTATTCCGATCATAGATTCATCGGAAATCACATGCTCAATACGGCAGGCATCGCGCTGAGCCACGTCCGCAGGAACCTTTGCAACATCCTGTAAAAAAAGAGTCAGGATCTGATGGCGACGAAAAATACTTTGAGCATGCGCCAAACCTTCGGGAGTAAACTCAAGATCGCCAGTCGATGCAATGGTAATAAGCCCCTTCTCTTTGAGCTGTCCCAAACCTCTGCTGACGCTTGGCTTGCTAAAACGCAACTCATTGGCCACATCTACGGCTCTCACCAACCCGCCGGAAGACCGCTCTTTCATGATCAAAA
>JALEXT010000057.1 GCA_022779845.1 Succinatimonas sp. | reverse complement strand
ATTTCGATGCTTTGAATCTGCCTCCTAATCATCCGGCACGTGCATCTCACGATACCTTCCAGCTTGAAAACGGTTTGCTTTTGCGTTCTCAGACTTCATCAGTGCAGATCCGTACCATGGAGGTTCAGAAGCCTCCCATCCGTATCATTGCTCCTGGTCGTGTGTACCGCAATGATTACGATATGACCCATACTCCCATGTTCCATCAGGTTGAAGGGCTCGTAGTGGATGAAAAAGTTTCGTTTGCCGATCTTAAGGGCGTTTTACATTCATTCCTGCTCAATTTCTTCGAAGAAGAGCTGGAAGTACGTTTCCGTCCTTCCTACTTCCCGTTTACCGAACCATCTGCTGAAGTCGATTTAAGACGTAAGGGCGGTAAATGGCTTGAGGTGTTGGGTTGCGGTATGGTACATCCCAACGTGTTGCGCAATTTGGGTATTGATACTGATAAATATACCGGTTACGCCTTCGGTATGGGTATTGAGCGTTTAACCATGCTACGTTACGGCGTTAACGATCTGCGTGCTTTCTTTGAAAACGATCTGCGTTTCTTAAAGCAGTTTGCCTAAGCTCATTACGGAATTAACGGAAGATAAAGAAAAATGCTTTTCAATAAAAAATGGATAGATGAATTGGTTCCGAATCAGCTTAGTGCTGAGGAACTGTGTGACAAGATCACCATGGCAGGCCTTGAAGTGGATACCTGCTCTAAGGTATGCGGAGATTTTTCAAAGGTTGTGGTGGCCAAAGTTCTGGACTGCTGGCCTCATCCTGATTCTGATCACATGCATGTCACCAAGATAGATGCCGGCACCGGTGAAGAGTTGCAGATAGTTTGCGGGGCTCCCAATGTACGTACCGGACTTAAAGTTTGTTGTGCTCTTGAAGGTGCCATGGTCGGAACTCTGAAGATCAAGCCGTGCAAACTGCGCGGAGTTGAATCCAACGGTATGCTGTGCTCCTATAAGGAACTTGGAATGGCCGAGGAATCTGACGGGATCATAGAATTGCCTGAGGATGCCCCTATAGGTGTTGACGTACATGACTACATGAAACTTGATGATGTGGTTGTCGATATCGATCTCACCACCAACCGCGCCGATTGTCTCGGGATCATGGGAATAGCACGAGAAGTGGCCGTGCTTTCAGGCACCAAACTGGCTGCACCAGAAGTCCCTGCGGTAGCTCCGGTTATTGAAGATAAATTTGATGTTCAATTGCAAAATCCCGAGGCTTGCCCGCGTTATTTGTGCCGAGTGATCCGCGGAGTGAATCAAAATGCCAAGAGTCCTTTGTGGATGACCGAGAGACTGCGTCGTTGCGGTATACGCTCGGTTTCCCCCGTTGTGGACGTGACCAATTATGTCATGCTTGAGTATTGCCAGCCTCTGCATTCTTTTGATTTGAACAAACTGCACGGCAGAATAATTGTTCGCAATGCTTTGGACAATGAAAAGATTAAAGTATTGTCAGGCGAGGAGTTAAACCTAAAGTCAAATACTTTGGTGATTGCCGACGAGCAAGGCCCCGTGGCTTTGGCAGGTATTTTCGGCGGTGAGAACTCCGGTATCGATGCCGATACCAGCGATGTGTTGCTGGAGTCTGCTTTCTTTACTCCCGATGCTATCAAAGGACGTGCCAGACAGTACGGTCTTGATACCGATGCGTCTCATCGTTACGAGCGCGGCGTCGATCATGACCATCAGCGTCGTGCCATTGAAAGAGCTACGGCACTGTTGCTTGAAATTGCAGGCGGTAAAGCAGGTCCTGTGAATGAGGCGGTATCTTCTGAGCATTTGCCGGTACACAAACCCATCACCCTGCGCATGCAAAAGCTTGAAAAAGTTTTGGGTGAGCATATAGATCCTGACAAGGTGTTTGAGATCCTACAAAATCTCGAACTTTCTCCTGAAAAAATTGACGGCGGCTTTACTGCCGTATCCCCTTCTTTCCGTTTCGATATTGAGATCGAAGAGGATCTTATCGAGGAAGTTGCCAGAATTTACGGTTACGACAATATTCCCAATACCGTACAGGAAGGCTCTTTAAACATGGCCTCCATGCCGGAAGAGCAGGTAAGCGATACCCTCATCAAGCATACTTTGGCAGATGCCGGATTTAATGAGGCCATTACTTATTCATTCACCAATCCTGAGTACCTTAAGGTCTTTTCCGATATAAAACCTTTAATGCTGACTGCCCCAATTTCTCCCGAGCTTTCTGCCATGCGCACCACTTTGCTGGCTGCATTGTGCCAAGCGGTAAAATACAATCAAAACCGCCAGCAAAAGCGCGTGCGTTTGTTTGAGCAGGGATTGTCCTACATCGTGGACGAAAAAGCTGAAAACGGCGTACGTCAGGAAAGTATGGTAGCTGCGGTGATCTCTGGTGACGTTCACAGTGAAAACTGGTCTGAAACATCACGTAACATCGATTTCTTCGATATCAAGGGAGCTTTGGAAAAGCTGCTGGATATCACTTGTCGCCATGACGATTTCGAATTCAAACGCACTAAAGAGAAATCTTTGCACCCAGGACAGGGCGCAGATATCTATCTTGACGGTAAAAAGGTAGGCTTTGTGGGAATGTTGCATCCTTTGGCTCAGAAGGCTTTGGGATTGAGAGTTCCCACCGGCGTGTTTGAAATTGCCCGCAGCGCTTTGTCCTGCCGCAAGATCCCGCTTTACGAACCGCTTTCGAAGTTCCCTTCAGTACGTCGAGATTTCGCTTTCGTGATTTCAAAGCAGGTTGCAGTATCCGATCTTGTTGCCTTGATCCGTGAAGAAGCAGGAAACCTTTTAAGCGAATGCCGTGTCTTTGACGTGTTTGAAGATCAAAGACTGTGCGACTGCCGCAGTATCGCTTTGGGCGTGATTTTGCAAAATCGTGAACGTACGCTTGAAGATCAGGATGTGGAAGCGGTAGCAGCACGTATTGTCAAGGCGGCTGCGGACAAGTTCGGCGCAACTTTGCGTTCGTAACGCTCTTAACTGTCTTCTTTTTTGTTGATTGGAAAATCGCCATGACAGAAAGCAAAAAAGGTACTATGTCGTCGCTTGAGGACGGACTCAATGCTCTTGAGTCCATAGTTACCAAGCTCGAAAGCGGGCAGATGAATATTGACGATGCCATAGCTTCTTATACCGAGGGCATGAAATTGGCGGCATCCTGCAAAAAGTCTTTGGATGAAATGACTCAGAAGATCACTTCTGCCAAAGAGGAAGCAGCCAAGATCATCGGTACCGGAGATGAAGAACTTTCAACTTCTGAAGACGATTTTTCCCTTAATTCTTCAGAAGATGAAGACCAGCCTCCTTTTTAAGCTGATTGAAAGGAAATAATGTGGCGGCCATTGTTTTTTTAAGGCAATGGCCGCTTGTTTAAAAGAAAATTCCAAATATGAATTTAGAACAGTTTGCGCCTTACGCGGCCTCACGCGTTACCGATTTTATGCACGGCTATATCGATTCTCTTGATGATGCGGCGCCTAAACTCAAGGAGAGCATGAAGTATGCTCTGCTCTTAGGAGGCAAACGTGCCAGACCTCTGTTGGTGTATGCGACGGGAAAACTTTTGGGGCAGACTGAAGATGTTCTCGATTATGCCGCAGCTGCCGTTGAGTGCGTGCATTCATATTCATTGATTCATGATGATATGCCGGAGATGGATAACGACAAATTGCGTCGCGGCCATCCTACCGTACATGTGAAATTCGGGCAGGCCGGTGCATTACTTGCAGGAGATGCTCTGCAGGCTCTGGCTTTTCAATTTCTTTCTGATCAAAACTCAGGACTTAGTGACTCATCTGTGGCCAGACTTACCAATATTTTGGCGGTAAATGCCGGATATTCAGGTATGTGCGGCGGCCAGGCTTTGGATCTTGAGGCGGAAAAAAAGCATTTAGGGTTAAACGAACTTAAGGTTTTGCATTCAAAAAAGACCGGAGCATTGATCCGGGCCGCAGTACTTATGGGTGCATATGCATGCGAGCAGGTAAGCACGGAAATATGCTCAAATCTTGATGAATATGCAAAATGGACAGGACTTGCTTTTCAGGTATGGGATGATGTTTTAGACGTAATAGGCGATACTGCGGTTATGGGTAAAACCGCAGGAGCTGATATTGCTCTTGAAAAAAGTACCTATCCTGCCCTTTTGGGTATAGACAAGGCTCAGGCTTTTGCCAAAGAATGCGCGCAAAAAGCCAAAAATGCTTTGAAAACAATTGATGGAGATACCTCGGTGTTATCTTCGTTTGCAGACTTTACCGTAAGCAGGGATCATTGAGTGAAAGAGCTTTCAACCCCGCTATTGGATCGAATCAACAGTCCTCAGGATTTAAGAGCATTGCCTGAGAGTGAATTGCCGGATCTTTGCACGGAACTGCGTGATTACCTTATCGATACCGTAAGTAAAACCGCAGGACATCTGGCCTCAGGCCTTGCGGCAGTGGAATTAGCCGTAGCTTTGCACTACGTCTTTGATACCCCGAATGACAAATTGGTATGGGATGTAGGTCATCAGGCTTATCCTCATAAAATCCTGACCGGACACAAACGCGAACTTAAAACCATACGCCGTCGTGACGGTTTGCACGCTTTTATCTGGCGCGGAGAGACTCCTTACGATTTGCTGACTACCGGTCATGCCTCAACTTCGGTGGGATCTGCTTTGGGACTTGCCATGGCATCCAAGTATCAGGGGTTGCAAAACCGCACCGTAGCCGTTATCGGCGACGGGGCGCTTTCAGGAGGGGCTGCTTACGAGGCTTTGAATAATGCCGGTGCCTATAAGGATCTCAATTTACTGGTGATCCTAAACGACAATGAGATGAGCATTTCTCATAATGTCGGTGCCGTGGCCAGCGGTCTTAACAAGATCCTTGCAAATCCTCATTACGTCAAATTGGTAAAAGGCGGCGAACAGGTTTTAAGAAAACTTCCTGCCATACGCGACTTTGCCATGAGGGCTCAGGAGCATGTCAAGGGCATGGTGATGCCAGGTACTCTTTTTGAAGAGCTGGGATTTCATTACTCAGGCCCTGTCAACGGTCATGACGTACGTACGTTGATTGCGGTATTGAGAAACCTGCGTGAATTGGGTGGTCTGCAGTTTTTGCATGTATTTACTAAAAAAGGTAAGGGATATGCGCCTGCAGAGCAGGATCCTACCGGATATCACGGTGTTCCGGTATTCGACCCCGATCTCGGTATTCAGGAAAATCCCAAGCAGGATCAGACCTTTTCAGCAGGATTCGGGCGTTGGATATGTGACTGTGCCAGAGATGATCCCAAACTTGCCGGGATCACTCCTGCCATGCGCGTAGGCTCTGCTATGAATGATTTTGCCAAGCGTTTTCCCAAACAGTTTTATGACGTGGGAATTGCAGAGCAACATGCGATGATCTTTGCCTCGGGCCTTGCAGCAGGCGGTTTGCATCCGGTTGTAAATATGTATTCAACTTTCCTGCAGCGGGCTTATGACGGAGTGATCCATGATTTTGCCCTGCAGGATCTGCCCATGCTTTTGGCAGTTGACCGGGCCGGGATCGTTGGTCCTGACGGAGCTACTCATCAGGGCTGTTACGACATAGCTTTTTTGCGCACGGTACCCAATCTTGTGATCATGGTGCCGTCGGATCTTGATGAGCAGTATCGCATGCTCAACACCGGTTACAGACTTAATCATCCTGCAGTGGTACGTTTCCCCAGGGCCATGGGTTACAGATCCGGAGATTATATTTCCACACATGAAACCATAAAAATCGGTCAGGGCAGGATCTTGAATTCAGGTAAAAAAGTCGCAATCGCCGCTTTTGGCCCGATAGCTCACGATTTGTATGAGCTTTGCCGTGAAAAAGAGATCACTTTGGCAGACATGCGTTTTGTAAAACCGCTAGATCTTGCTATGTTGGATGAACTTGCCAAGCATCATGAAGTAGTGCTTTCTGTAGAGGAAGGTGCGGTGCAGGGCGGCATAGGTGAGGAAATAGCCCGATATTTTGAAGAGCGTTCTTACTCTTGTCGGGTACTTACGGCAGGAATTCCCGATGAGTTTGAGATGGAGGATTCCCGCTCGTCGATTTTAAAACGTCTAAAACTTGATCCAGAAGGAATTTTGGAAAGAGTGCGAAATTTTTTAGTTTGATTTTATAGGAGCAGGGAGATGCCTTCATTCGACATAGTTTCCAAAGTAAAAAAAGATGAGATCCAAAATGCTGTGGACAATGCCTCACGCGAACTGTCCTCCCGTTATGATTTTCGCGGTACGGAATCTTCTTTTTCCTTGTCAAAAGAGGATCTCAGCGTCAAGCTGGATGCTCCTGAGGAATTCCATATTCAGCAAATGGATGAGATCTTAAGACAAAAGCTCGCCAAACGCGGTATTGAAGCTGCCAGTGCCGAATTTTCCGCAGTTACCCGTTCGGGCAAACGTTCAATTCAAAAGGTAACGTTTAAACAGGGAATTGACCGGGAACTTGCTAAGAAGATCATTAAAACCATTAAGGATGCCAAACTCAAAGTCGATCCCAAGGTATTTGATGATGCCGTACGCGTAAGCGGAAAAAAGCGTGATGATCTCCAATCAGCAATAGCCTTGGTGCGTTCTGCAGGGTTTGAGCAGCCTCTGCAGTATGAAAACTTCAGAGATTAAACAAGGCAATGCAGCACCAGCATTCTTTTTGGAGTCGGATTTTCTCGCTGAAAATGGGAATTTGTCTGACTTTGGGGTTTTCCTCGGGAATGCCTCTTTACGTGCTGCTAACCTTACTTACGGCTTTCTTACGCAGCGAAGGTACCGATTTAAAGCAAATCGGCTTATTTTCGTTGCTGATGATCCCTTACACGTGGAAATTTCTTTGGTCTCCTTTTATCGACCGTTACTCTCTTCCCTTTCTCGGCAGAAGACGCGGTTGGATACTTATAAGTCAGATCCTGCTGGTAGTTTTAATTGCTCTTCTCGGCTTTTTTACGCCGAGTTCTCATCTTGGGACCATCGCTTTTTTAGCCTTAGCACTGGCTTTTTTAAGTGCCAGTCAGGACATAGCCATCGATGCTTTCAGAAGGGAGCTTTTAGATGACGAAGAACTGGGATTGGGAAATTCCCTGTTTGTAAATGCTTATCGGGTGGCAGGTCTGGTTCCGGGCGGTCTTTCATTGGTCCTGGCACAATATTTTTCCTGGCAATCTGTCTTTGTGTTTACGGCATTGTGTATGGTACCGGGAGTTTTCATTACTTTTCTTTCACATGAGAGAGAAGCCGCTTGCGTGCCTAAAACTTTAAAAGCTGCCGTAATAGATCCTTGGAGAGAATTTTTAAAAAGACGCGGTATTGTTCACGCCGTGATCATCATCGCCTTTGTATTTTTTTATAAGCTCGGCGATTCCATGGCTACGGCCTTGGCCACCCCTTTTTATATAGATCTCGGCTATGATCTTATGACCATAGGAGTTATTGCCAAAAACGTAGGACTGTGGTCAACCGTAGTAGGCGGTTTGCTTGGCGGAATGCTGATGCTTCGTATAGGCATAGGACGAGCCTTGTGGCTTTTCGGTTTCGGTCAGATGATCACCGTGCTTTTATTTGCAGTGCTTGCAAAAAACGGCGAACAGGAGATCCCTCCTTTATGGCTTTTTTCCTTGGTTATAGGAGCTGAATCTTTAGGCGCGGGGCTCGGAACGGCTGCATTCGTTTCTTTTATTTCATCTCAAACCAACGAAAGTTATACGGCAACGCAATTTGCTCTTTTGACCTCGCTCTCGGCTCTTCCACGTACTTTTTGTAACGCCACGACAGGCTTTCTTGTGGAGAATTTAGGTTGGGAGAATTTTTTCTGGCTTTGCGCCGTTCTCTGTATTCCCGGAATGCTTTTGCTGTTCAAAGTAGCTCCGTTGGGAAAGTACCGCAGTTAAATCAGAACATATTTGTAAAAAATTTACATTTTTATTTAAATTTCTTACAAAACAGCAAACGTTTCCGAACTTTTCTTATTTTAGTTGCGATCCCTTCTGTGACTTGATCGATAAGCCTCGACTAACATTTTTTAAGATTGTGACATGTCAGACTCTATTGGCTAAAGTGTGACACAGCGTAGCCTCTTTTTTGTGATAAAATTTACAACGTATTTTTGCGCCCGCAGAAAAATAACGGCTTTTGTCGCGAATTTTTCTCGGGTTCGGCATCTTTGCAGATCCTTTCTGCAAAGAATTTTAAGTTGGAAGTCGTCACCTATGATCAAAATCAAAAAAGGATTGGATCTGCCTATTGGTGGCAAGCCTGCACAGACCATCAGCGACGGTCCCAAGGTAACAACAGTGGCTCTTATGGGTCCTGATTACATTGGAATGCGTCCTTCGATGGCAGTGGAGGCTGGCCAGCAAGTCAAGAAAGGTCAGGTCCTCTTTGAAGATAAGAAGAATCCTGGGACACGTTTTACCGCTCCGGTTGCAGGTACTGTCAAAGCAGTCAACCGCGGCGAACGCCGTGTTTTCCAGTCAATCGTCATTCAGGCTGATCCCAACGGCGAAAGCGTGGAGTTTAAGAAGACTCCTGCTGACAAGCTGCTGGAATTGTCCTCGAAAGATGTCATCGATGAGCTCCTTGAGGCCGGCATGTGGGCAGCGTTCCGCACCCGTCCTTTTGATAAGAGCCCCAAAGTCGGCACTGTGCCGCACTCCATCTTTGTCACTGCTATGGATACCAATCCTTTGGCAGCTGACGCCAAGGTGGTCATCGATGCCGATGCCGAAGCCTTCAAGAACGGTGTCAAGGTGTTAAGCCGCATAGGCGACATGCCCGTTTACGTCTGCAAAGATGCACGTGATTTGCCGGTGCCTGAGGCTTCCAACATCAAAGTTGAATCCTTCGAAGGACCGCATCCTGCAGGTCTTGCCGGTACCCACATCCACTATCTTGATCCGGTTTCAGAGACCAAGACTGTTTGGCATATAGGCTATCAAGACGTGATCGCCATCGGCCATCTCTTTACCGAAGGTGAGTATTACGGTCAGCGCGTGGTCGCATTAGGCGGTCCTATGGCCAAAGAGCCGCGTCTTGTCAGAACCTATCAGGGTGCTGATATAAATGAGCTTGCCGCAGGTGAGTTCAAGCCTTCAAAGCAGGGCGTACGCGTGATCTCAGGCTCCGTACTTTACGGCAACAAAGTGGAAGCTCCTTTTAACTATCTTGGACGTTTCCATCAGGCCGTGGCTTTCATCGAAGAAGGCAATAATAACGAGTTCTTCCTCGTCAACTGGTGCGGTATTGGCGCCAAGC
Source organism: Succinatimonas sp. (assembly GCA_022779845.1). GTDB lineage: Bacteria > Pseudomonadota > Gammaproteobacteria > Enterobacterales > Succinivibrionaceae > Succinivibrio. The sequence goes on along the minus strand of JALEXT010000057.1, from coordinate 3,627 downwards.
GTCATTCCATAACCCGTGCCTTCCTGTCAGGATTCATCAAGCCTTCGTCATATACCTTCAATACCGCATTAAACGGCGGTCCGCGTCCTATCATGCCTATAGGCGTCTACGAGAAGGTTATGCCGCTTGACGTCGAGGCTACCATGCTGATGCGTGCCATCGACATCAACGATACCGATCAGGCCAAGCTTTTGGGCATTCTCGAGCTTTCTGAAGAAGATGTTGCACTGTGCACCTATGTGTGCCCTGGCAAGATCGACTTTGGTCCCCTGCTGCGCAGAAGCCTGACCAAGATCGAAGTGGAGGGTTAAGCAAGTGTTACTTGATCTGTTAAAGAAATACTCCCTGCTGTTCACCAAGGGCGGGTTGCTTTCATATTTTTATCCTTTGTTTGAAGGCACCTTTACCTTTTTGTACAGCTCAGGCAGAGTGACCACCGGCAGAACTCATGTGCGCGATTTCACCGATATGAAGCGCATCATGATCATCGTCTGGCTGGCCGTATTCCCTGCCATGTTCTGGGGTTGGTACAACGTGGGCAACGGCACCGTTCAGGCCATTGCTTCACTGGGCGAAAACGCCGCCAACGTGGTCAATACTTCCTACAGCCTCTTCAGTGAAGATTATCACTATGCGCTGCTGCAGCTTTTGGGCGGCACATTGGGCAGCGATGCCGGCATTTACAGCAAGATGCTGTTGGGCGCCATTTATTTCCTGCCCATCTACATCGTAGTGTTTGCCGTAGGCGCTTTCTGGGAAGTTTTGTTCTGCATAGTGCACAAGCATGAGATCAATGAAGGTTTCTTCGTGACCTCAATCGTATTCGCACTCATCGTTCCTCCCACTCTGCCTTTGTGGCAGGCTGCCTTGGGTATCTCCTTCGGCGTGCTCGTGGGTAAGGAAATGTTCGGCGGTACCGGTCGCAACTTCATGAACCCTGCTTTGGTCGGCCGTGCGTTCCTGTTCTTTGCATATCCTGCTTATATTTCAGGTACCAACTGCTGGGTACCGGTTGACGGATATTCAGGAGCCACTCCTCTTGCTCAGTGGGCCGAAGGCGGCATGGATGCATTGAAAGATGCTTCAGGCAACGCCATTTCCTGGATGGATGCCTTCTTGGGTAACATCCCCGGCTCCATGGGCGAAGGTTCTACTCTGATGATCCTGGTAGGTGCTTTCATCATCCTCGTTACCGGAATTGCTTCCTGGAGGATCATGCTGGCCGTGGTCGTCGGTGCTTTCCTGACTTCATATGCTTTAAACGCCATCGGTTCTGACACCAATCAGATGTTCTCCATGCCGTTTAGCTGGCATTTCGTGTTGGGCGGTTTCGCTTTCGGTACTGTATTTATGGCTACTGATCCCGTCTCAAGCTCCTTCACCAACGGCGGCAAATGGGCATTCGGTCTCCTCATCGGAGTTATGGTTGTCCTGATCCGCGTCGTGAATCCGGCTTACCCCGAAGGCATGATGCTCGCTATTCTGTTCGCTAACTGCTGGGCTCCTCTGTTTGACTACCTGGCAACTCAGCGTAATATCAAGAGGAGACGTATCCGTGTCTAAGTTCAATAAAGACTCCGTACTTGGTACGTTTATCGTCATCATCTGCTTCTGCTTGGTTTGCTCAGTGTTGGTTTCAAGTGCCGTTGTGGCTTTGAATCCTTACAAGGCAGCCGCCGTTGCCAACGACCGTCAGATCAATATTCTGAAGGTTTCCGGATTTGACGTGCAGGGCAGTGTAGCTGATACCTACAAGAAGCACATTGAGGCTCACTTGGTGGACGTTCAGAACGGCGTATTGGCTGACGAAGGTAAAAGCGCCGAAGAAATCGATGCTTTTGATTTCAAATCATTGTCAAAGAAACCCGAATCAAGCGTAGCTATTCCTGCTTCTGATGACTTTGCCAAGATCAAGACCATTTCAAAGCTCATGCCGGTCTACTTCTCAAAAGATGATCAGGGCAACGTGGTGCGCGTTATTGTTCCGTTCTACGGTCAGGCTCTTTGGTCAACCGTTTACGGCTATGTCGCAGTTGATCCTAAAGACGGCAATACCATCAAGGGTGTTACCTTCTACGAGCACGGCGAGACCCCGGGCTTGGGCGGTGAAATTGAGAACCCTCGTTGGCAGGCTCTGTGGGTTGATAAGAAGATCAACGATCAATCCGGTGCCTACAAGTTCCGTGTTACCAAACATCCTGATCATGAGGGTGCTGGCAAGGACTTCGATATCGATGCCCTTTCCGGAGCCACTTTGACCAGCGCCGGTGTTGACGGTTTCTCACACTTCTGGCTGGGCAAGGCTTATCAACCTTTCCTGCAGAATCTCAGCAAGGGGGAGATCCTTAAATGAGCGAAGCTTTAAAAGTTCCCAGCGCAAAGGAGACCTTCCTTGAGCCTCTCATCGCCAATAACCCGGTGATGATTCAGGTTTTGGGTATCTGCTCGTCTTTGGCTGTGACTTCCAACATGAAGACCGCATTCGTGATGGGCTTGTCGGTGACTGCAGTTACCGCCTTGGCCAACTTCTGCGTGTCTTTGGTACGTTCCCTGGTCCCAGGAAGCGTGCGCATCATTGCACAGATGACCATCATCGCCTCCTTGGTGATTCTGGTTGACCAGATCCTGCGTGCTTTTGCCTACGATCTGTCAAAGCAGTTGTCTGTGTATGTCGGCCTGATCATCACCAACTGCATCGTGATGGGACGTACTGAAGGTTTCGCCTTGAAGTATCCGCCCATCCCTTCGTTATTGGACGGTTTGGGCAACGGTCTTGGTTACCTGCTGGTGCTCTGCGTCGTAGGCTCAATCCGTGAGATCTTCGGTTCAGGTACTTGGTTCGGTCTGACCGTTCTTCCTACCGTTAACAACGGCGGTTGGTATGTGCCCTGCGGCTTCCTGGTTATGCCTCCTTGCGCTTTCTTCCTGCTGGGATCTTTGATCTGGCTGGTAAAGACCTTCCGTAAGGATCTTCAGGAGCCTAAAGAGTACGACACTCACAGGGAGGATTACTGATAATGGAACATTACATTTCTCTCTTTATTAAGAGTGTTTTCATCGAGAACATGGCTTTGGCCTTCTTCCTCGGTATGTGTACTTTCCTTGCCGTGTCAAAGAAAGTTACTACTGCCGCAGGTCTGGGCGCTGCCGTGATCATGGTGCAGGTGTTGGCTGTTCCCGTGAACAACCTCATCAATACTTACATCTTAAAACCGGATGCTTTGATCCCAGGTCTTGATCTGTCGTTCTTAAGCTTCATCACCTATATCGGCGTTATTGCCGCATTGGTTCAGGTTCTTGAGATGTTCCTCGACAAGTATGTGCCTTCGCTCTATGCTGCTTTGGGTATTTTCTTGCCGCTCATCACCGTTAACTGCGTGATCTTCGCTGGTGTGTCCTTCATGGTTCAGCGTGATTACAATTTCGCCGAATCCGTGGTTTATGCCTTGGGTTCAGGCGGTTCATGGGCACTGGCCATCGTGCTGCTTGCCGCAATTCGCGAGAAGCTCAAGTATGCCGATGCTCCTGCAGGACTCAACGGTCTGCCTTTAACCTTTATCACTGCAGGACTTATGGCCATAGGCTTTATGTCCTTCTCTGGTATTCAGCTTTAAGGGAGAGGAGTCA